>CAKZNE010000265.1 GCA_937129395.1 uncultured Cryomorphaceae bacterium
TTATATTTGCAAATCAACTATCCTTTTTTTGGGAAAATCTTATTTTTTGAGATAAAACCTAATCAAATTTAAAACCAAAATTTTTTAGTATGAATTTTTCTATCCCGCTATTGACATTTTCATCTTCAATAAAGTGAGCTTGAATATGTGCCTGCATGTGGTTTACCTCAATTAAAGGAATTTCCAAGCCAAGAGCCAAAGACTTTGCAAATGAGGTTCCTACTAAAAGCGAACCAAGCAAGCCTGGACCAGCGGTAAACGCTATAGCGTCAAGATCTTTTGGAGAGATTTTTGCCTGCTTCATCGCCGTATCAATCACCGGAAGAATATTTTGTTGATGGGCTCTCGAAGCTAATTCAGGAACTACTCCACCATATATACCATGTATGTCCTGATTTGCCGTTACATTTGCAAGTATTTTGTTGCCTAAACAGATACCCGCAGAGGTGTCGTCGCAACTTGATTCAATACCGAGTATTAAAGGTGATTTCATAAAGCAAAAGTACTATCAGAAGGTTAGTAAAAATAATTGTTCGCATTTTTCTTAGCATTTTAGTTTTATTACTAGCGCTAAGCTTTGCCATGTCCTTTGAATCTACTCAAAGTTGGGCTGCAAAGAAAGCTACAATTTGGCTGAATGAAAACTATGATCTCAATACCAGTTTAAGTAGTTTGAAATACTCTTTTCCCAATGAGTTTAGAATCGGAGAATTGTATATTCCAGATGAACAAGGGGATACCCTGATTTACAGTAAAATCTTTAAATTTCAATTAACCAATTATAATTCTTCCTCAAACTCATTGTCTGCCAACGATGTAGAATTGACCGACGCAAAATATTACCAGTTGGTAAAAGAAGGAGATAGTATCTCAAATCTTCAAAAGTTTGTTAAAAAATTTAGTCCCAAGGATAAGCCAGACGAGAATAGACCAAAATTTAAATTGAAGCTTTCTGAGGTGGTATTTACCAATTCAAATTTCCGGCTAGACAATCTCAACTGTGAGACTTGCACTGCCTTTTGGATGGAGAATTTGGATGTTAACATTGATAAATTTGAAATTGAGGGTCAAGAAATAAAATCTCAAATAAATAAAATTCGCTCCCAAAACCGCTACCATTTTGATTTAGATGAACTAAGTGGTGAGTTCCTTTATAGCGCAAATGAATTGTCTTTAAAAAATGCAGTAATTGAAACTCCGCTAAGTTATTTGAAAGGAAATTTTGTGATGAGCTATGATAGCCTATCGGCATTTAAAAATTTTCTGGATGACGTTAGCCTAAATGCAGAGTTCTTTGATTCTTCCCAGGTTGCATCAGACGATATCCAATCTTTTGCTTCTAAATATCCGGCATTTGGGGATATTGGTATAGAAGGATTAATTACAGGAACCGTAAATAATATGAACGCAAAGGATATTGTGTTGAGGTGGGGAGAAAACACAATTTTGGAGGGCCAATTAAAAATATTGGACCCAAGTTCACCAGAGCTATTTTTCATAAATGCCGATAATGCCCTTTTATTAAGCTCTAGTGAGGATATCCAAAATATGATCGCTATTTTTTCGGATAGCGCCTTACCGAAACAGTTAAACTTATTGGAAGACATTGAGTTTAATGGCTCTTTTGATGGGTTTTTGGACGAGTTCAGAACCAATGGAACTTTAAAATCTAGTCTTGGCCTTGTAACAGCCAATCTAATTTTCGATAACAAGGAATTGGAACAAGTTGCCTACCAAGGAAAATTGGACTTGGAACAGTTTGATTTGGCAAAATTGGTAGCTGATTCCTCCTTTGGAAAAGTTTCAGCCACCATGAGTTTAAATGGAAAAGGCTTCGATCCAGATGAAATGGAAACCAAGTTAAAAGCTTCGGTTAATCTATTCGAATATAGAGATTACCCTTACCAAGCTACAGAGATTGATGGTAGTATTTCTAAAGGGAATTTTATTGGAAATTTATTTATCAATGATCCAAACCTGAAGTTTGACTTTAAAGGAAAGGCAAGTCTAAATAGTGAGATCTCCCAATACGATTTTACAGCAAAACTTGATACGGCAAACCTTTTCGCCCTTAACCTCAGTAAAGACAGTATCAGCAACATTTCTTCTGAGATGGATATTAACTTTAAAGCAAAAAATTACGATAAATGGCAGGGTAGAATAAAGGTGCATAACACAAGCGTAAGAAATACTGTTGATTCTTATTTCTTTGAGGATATTTTGGTAGAGTCCAATAGTTTTGAAGACACCAATAAATATATCACAGTAGAGTCCAATATTGTGGACATGGAGGTGAAGGGAGAATATACCTTAGCTAAAATAAGAGATGCATTTGCCTATCATATCCAAAAATTCACAAGCCTTAGTTCCGATGAAATTAGTCCGCCGGTAGCAGATTTTACCTTCCAATTGCATGTAAAAGACATGAAGGTTGTTTCCGAAATTTTTATTCCTGACCTAAAAGTAAAATCCAATTCAAAAATTTCTGGAAGGTATTTTACGGAGGATGCTCTACTTGATTTTAGTTTGAATTCTCCAGGTTTCGAATTCCAAGGAAATAGAGTAGAAGCGGTGGATTTAAAATATTTTAGCTCCAACGAAAACTCTAAAATCAATTTTGATGTTTTTTATGCCAGTCTTTCCAATGGTACTGAAATTGACTCCATCTTTTTAAACAATAAGTTTAAAGGAGATAGCCTTCTTTTTGATTTCCAATGTCGTGTAAGGGATAGTATAGAAAGTGAAATAAATCTTTCGGGTTATGCTCTAAAAGGCAAAGAATCTGGTTATGATTTCGGTTTAAGGAAATCCTTTTTCAATATAGGGATGGAAGAATTTCATTTTAATAACAAAAATTTAATTCGGGTAGATACGGGAGGAGTTTATATTGAAGACTTGATTTTATTAGGTGAAAATGAAAAAATTATTACCAATGGGAACATTTCGAAAAGTCAATATGAGGTTTTACGAGTGGACATTGAAGGATTTGACCTAGACCTTGTAAATTATTTTATCGGTTCCCAAAAATCTCAGTTTAAAGGTAATCTCCACGGAGGTTTTATCCTTAGTCAACTTTTAACCGAAAGCCCAAGATTTGCTAGTAATCTATATGTGGATAGCCTTAGCGTAAATGAAAATTTATTGGGAGACATGAGTATGTTAAGTAATTGGATATATGGAAGCAATAGAATTCCAATTGATTTAAACATTGCCAGCAACACCTTAAAATTATTTGAATTAAAAGGAGATTATTTTGTTAATGGCGAACAAGAATTGGATATGGAATTAAAGTTTAACCGTTTTAAACTTTTCATATTTAATCCCTTTATAGAAGGCCTAGGTGATAATTTGAGAGGGGTGGCAGAGGGTAACCTAATTGTAAAAGGAAACCTTGAAAAACCTTCCATTCAAGGGGATATTAAATTGATTAAGGTTGGGATGAAAATTAAAATCCTTGAAACGGATTATACCCTTAATGATATTCCTGTAATAAGGGTAGATAATGATAATTTAAGCCTTAACAATGTAAGGATCAGAGACAGCGAATTTGGCAATGGTTATGTATCAGGAAGTGTTAGGCATAATAATTTTAGGGATTTTTATTTGGATCTAGGCATCCAAGCTGATACACTTATGGCATTGAATACTACGGCCAGTACAGAAAGTGCTTATTTTGGTAGAGCCTTTGTAAGTGGTGATGTAAAAATTATTGGCCCTCTAGAATCCATAAATATTACAGCAAATGTAAAAGCGGTAAAAAAATCAAGATTTTACTTGGCTTTGGATGCGGCTAGGGTTGTAAATCAATCCGATTTTGTAAGGTTTATTGGGCCTGATGATTTAAAGGATACTTTGAAGGAAAAAAATACCAAAAATAGCTTTGATAATGGTTTGGATCTAAATTTTAATATTACAGTTGACCAAACTTCTATGGTTCAGGTTTTATGGGATCAGAGCACGAATACAGGACTTACCGGCTATGGTGACGGTATTTTGAAATTAAGAATTGACAAGGACCAAAACGTTCAAATGTTCGGGACTTACACCATCGAGCAGGGGAATTATTTATTGTCTTTAGCCAATATAATTAATCGCAACTTTAAGGTTGAAAAGGGCGGCACAGTGGCCTGGAATGGAAATCCGATTGAACCTATTGTGAACATCAGTGCAAAATATGCTACAAGGGCCGATCCTAGCTTATTGGTGCCAAATTATGAAGGCGGAAGGACACCCGTAAATGTATTTATGAATTTATCAGGGGAGTTATCTGATAAAAATATGACCTTTAATTTAACGCTACCCTCGGCCCCTTCATCAACTCAAACAGCCATAGCAAGTCGCTTAACGGATGATGATAATATTATACAACAAGTATTTTCATTATTGGCCACAAACAGTTTTGCACCTAATGATGGGCTTGGAGGCGGATTAACAGATGTAGCCAATCCTTTGGATGTTTTGGCCGGACAAGCAAGTAATTGGATTAACCAGGTTACCGGTGATTATACCTTCAATTTGGGTTACCAAAACGCTGGTTCCAGTGTAAGTTCAACGAGTGGGACAGATGTTGTTTCACAAGAAGAGGTGGAAATAGGAGTTTCCAAAAAATATGGAAGGGTTACTGTAAATGGTAGAGTAGGAGTGGCGGTTGGCGAAAACCAAAGATCGGATCAGTTTGCTGGAGATTTTGAAGTAGAATACAATGTAACACAAGATGGAAGGTTGAGTACAAAAGCTTTCAATAGATCCGTACAAGATCAATATTCCATTACAGAACAGAATTACCAGCAGGGGGTGGGCTTGTCTTATCGACTTGATTTTAATACTTGGAGTGAATTTTTTGATGTTTTATTTCATCAAAAAACAGAAAAATCGAAAAACGAAAAAAATCCCAATAAGGAAGGCAAGAAAGAAGAAAAACCCAAAGTACCTGGGAAAGCGGAAAATGATTTGGATTAAACCAGAGAAGGAAAGTCTATTTATTTTTTGCGCTTACTGGATTTTGCCATCGGATTAAAAGCCAAACATAAATCCAACCAATAACTCAAATCCTCTTCCTTGTCAATTCCTGATTCTTTTACGAAAATATAACCACGCATAGGCCTTCCTGTAAAATCCATCGGAAGGCATTCTTCTTTATTTAATTCTTTGAGATAGGCTTCTTCTCCAATGCGAGCCATGAGTAAGGATTCACCGCTTTTTTTGTCGATATGAATTCCACAAAGCATTTTTTCATCAACCTTAAAACAAAGTCCACCCATCATCTTTAATTCAGAAGAATCTGTGCTTTTTTCCTTTAAGTTTATTCGGATCCTTTCGGCTAAATATTCGTCAAATGCCATGATTTTGCTTTTTGTGAAAAATAGACATTCTTGCCGAAATGGAAATTACATCGTGACATTTTCTACAATGGTAAGTCCATAACCGGTTATTCCTACACGTTTTATTGGATTGTTTGTAAGCAGTTTTACATGACTGATTCCCAAATCATGCAATATTTGAGCACCTACACCAAAGTCTCTATTGTCTTTGGTAAAACTTACTTTTTTAGAATGAGAGGAGGTTTCTTTAAAATTACGGATCCTTTTCAATAAATCATCAGCAGATCTATTTTGGTTCATATAGACTACGGCTCCTTTCCCTTCTTCACTTACTTTTTTCAAAGCTTTTTTCAATTGAACGCTCGTATCAGAGGTCAATATTTCAAAAATATCGTTGGCAACACTGGCTGAATGCATTCGTACTAAAACGGGTTCATTCTTTTCCCATTTACCAAGAGTAAGCGCAATATGAATTTGGTGATTTGTAGTTTGTTCGTAAACTTTTAAATTAAAAGGTCCGTATTCGGTTTGCAATTCAAATTCCTCTCTTTTTTCAATTAAAGACTCAATGCTCATTCTGTAAGCGACTAAATCCTCAATGCTAATTAATTTTAGATCATGCTTTTTTGCCACCTCTGTGAGTTGAGGCAGTCTGGCCATTGTTCCATCTTCGTTAAGAATTTCCACTAAAATCCCCGCTGGTTTAAAGCCTGCTAAGCGAGCTAAATCTATTGCCGCTTCTGTATGTCCAGTTCTTCTCAAAACCCCACCTTCTTTTGCCTTTAGGGGGAAAATATGACCAGGCCTTCCTAGATCCTTAGCTTGGGTATTTTCATCCACAAGGGATTTTATGGTTTTGGCTCTATCATGTACAGAAATACCTGTGGTACAACCATGACCAATAAGATCTACAGAAACGGTGAATTGGGTATGGTGTAAAACGGTATTGTTTTCCACCATCATATTAAGATCCAGCTCATTACACCTTTCCTCGGTAAGAGGAGCGCAAATTAGTCCACGTCCGTAAGTGGCCATAAAATTGATCATTTCTGGGCTTGCTACTTCTGCAGCAGCAATAAAATCCCCTTCGTTTTCCCTATCCTCATCGTCCACCACAATAACCACCTTTCCTTGGCGAATATCTTCTATGGCTTCTTCAATGCTATTCAATTTAGTTTTGGTTTCTATTTGTGGGCTGCCAGACATTTGATTTTACTCCTTTTAAATAAATAAAGAACCCCTTTAATAAAGCAAGGTTCATGTGAAAAAAGTGACCCATATATTTAAGAAGGCCAATACTTTTGTTTTGCGAAAATAAGATACCCAATGTTCCTAAAACAAGGAAAAGCAAATATAATCCTGCAAAGACTTTAAAGAATTGAAAATATTCCTGTAAAACCAATGAGGACAGAAGCAATAAGATTAGGAAAAATGGGGTAAACCACCTCAAAATTTTATGGGATAAGAAACTAAAGCCAACAGGGTTAAACCTTTTGAAAACCAAAGACTTAAACCTTCCTAAATTTTGAAAATTTCCAATTGAAATCCGGACTTTTCTTTTAAATTCTTCCTTGTTATCCGTGCTCACATCTTCAATACAAACGGCATTGGCATTGAACAATAATTGATAGCCTTTCTCTATAACACTTAGGCTCACGTAAAAGTCCTCCATAAAAAAACGAGGAGGAATAATGGGGAAGAGTTCTCTTTTAATTGCGTAGCAACCACCCTCTAATCCCATTGCGGATTTAAATAAATTTGATTCTGCAGATTTAATCCGATTTTCCAATTGAAGATAGGAATCCTCTTGTTGGCTTATGCCTGATGATTTGTGGTCATCATAAATTATCCTTCCGCCTACAGCTCCCACCTTATCTGTAAATGGAGCAATTAATTGGGGAATGGTATCTGGCTTGAAAATAATATTTGCATCACTCAAAATTAAAATATCAGCCTTAGATTCATTTACCAACTCATTAATAATTCCAGACTTCCCCGTTCTAGTTTTAAAGCTCCTTAATTGTAAATTAGGGTATTTGCCTTTCAGTTTTTGAATTAGTTCATCTGTTTTATCCGAACTGTTATCCGAACCAATGCGAAGGCTTATTTTATCTTTTGGGTAATCGGTTTTAAAGCTGCTGTGAATTTTTTCCTCAATAACACTTTCTTCATTATAAGCTGCGAAAAGTATTTCAATATTCGGATAATCCTCGAGCTCAGGACTGGTATTTTTCTTGCTTTTTATCGATTCCAAAAAGAAAAGAAACAAAGGATAGAAGATATAGGTCTGCGCTATTCCAAAAAGGCTGAGGCCAAATAGTATTTGGAAAAACAAAATCATAAGGAATGGTAAAAATTGAGAAGGTTTTTACCTAATAATTTATTGCTGTAATGGTTTTCAATCGTTTTTCGAGCGGAGCGCCCAATGGACAATCTCTTTTTTTCATCCGAAACTAAATCGATTATAGCTTTGGCAAATAGATTTGGTTCATCCTCAAGAATTATATCATTTCCATTGGAAACCAATATTCCTTCAGCACCAATTGTGGTAGAAACCATCGGTCTGGACAAAGCCATATTTTCAATAATCTTTATTCGCATTCCACTTCCAGCCAAAAGAGGCACAATATTAATTTTTCCCGAACAAATAAAATCGGGCATGCATTCTACTTCTCCAACCACATCCAAGCCTTCTAAATCCAAAGACTCTATTTTCTCAGGCATTTTTCGGCCTGCCAAAGCCATGGTTAAATCTGGATTTTCCTTTTTTAGAATTGGCCAAACCTTGTCTATAAACCATTCCAATCCTTGTACATTCGGTTTCCAATCGAAACTTGCAATATAGCTGATATCGTAAATGGCTTTAGTTTTAAATCTGTTGTGATTTTCGGAGGTGTTTATTCCACAAGGGATGGATATTCCCCATCCTTTAAATCCTTGATCCTTGAAAGTCTGTAAATCTTCAGCAGTAATGCTCACTAAAGAATCAATTTCCTTTAAAACTTGTATTTCAAAACTTTTTAATCTTTTTACCTGGATTTTTAAGTAAATGCGGTAAAGGTAATTGGACTCATTTTCGGCAGTTCTCTGCCAAATTTGAAATTCTGCATTATGCGCTCTCAAACTTACTTTCGCCTTGCAACTTCTTTTAATTAAAGGAAGATATACAGCCATGGAAAGTCCTTCCAATTGAATTAAATCAAATTGCTCTTCTTTTAATTTTTGGCTTAGTTTCTTTTCAAAGTCTTCCGACCAAAATCGAGAAACATGAAAGGGCTGGTTGCCTGCTAGATTTTTTAAGGTGTTTACAACTGTGATATCTGTATTCACATTAACCCATTCTATTTCTAGCTTTTCGGGTTTATTATTTAAAATATCGTTTTTGGACTTGTAGTGCTTATTGGTATTGATGCTCAATAAATGGACATCTGCTTTATTAGCTAATAATCCATCTATCATACTTTCAATAGCAATGCTGCTGCCATCATTGGCGGGGTAGGGTACTTTATTGCTTAAAAGGAGAATCTTCAAGCCCTTAGTTCTTTATTTTTGAAAAAATATTTTTAATTGCTCGAATAGGTTTCAAATATATTTCCTGGTTGAATATGGCACTGTCGGTTGCCGACTTATAGGTTAACCAAACACCAATTGGGAAAAGGTAAAAATTGGCGGTCCACATTGCTCTAAATGGACCCCAAACCAGCTCTCTTCCTAGTTTTTCAAATGAATATCCCGTAACATGGTAAATGATAAAAATGAAAACCGAAATAACTACAGGCATTCCCATTCCGCCTTTTCTAATAATTGCTCCCAGTGGTGCTCCAATAAAAAATAGAACTATACAGGAAAAGGAGATTGAAAATTTCTTTTGCCATTCCAACCAATGTCTTGCTAATAATTTTTTTCGCCATAAATATTCCTGTTCTGTATTATCAAAATAGGCTTTATTGCTTCGGGCAATTCTTAGGGCATTATTTATTATTCTGTCTATATCTGTGGGATTGGTGAAATTGGCAATAATCGTATCGCTTAACTCTCTAGGTTTAGGCTTTGTACTATCCCTTTTCTCCCTAACAGAACCAAAGGCATACTTAGAAATCATTTGAGTATTAAATTCTTTTATCCTTTCGGCAAATTTATTTTCCAAAGAATCCACAGCCCCCACTAATTGAGTAATGTTAAGCATGTCGTAGTCCTTGCGCTCACCGGAACGTAAATCCCCACTTTGAAAACTGCTAAGATTAAATTTTATAAGACTTCTGTAAAATTGGGATTTTGTAAAGGGATAATTATCTCGTTCATCTACTTTTTTCGGGAAAATATCCTCATAGGATCCACCATTAATAAGATCGATGTTTAAATACAACTCATCTTCGGAAACGGTCATTATTCCCTTTTCGGCGGTAATAACTTTCATATTACCAATATTATCGGTGTGGTCGTAAATGTAAATATCCCTCAGGTCATTGTTATCCTTACCTAACTTTTCCCCAATTTTTATAGAGAAACCTTCAATACCATTGTAAAAAGTACCCTCCCTAATATTTAAAGCTGGTTTTTTATGGGTAATGTTTTTTAGTAAAGTTTGACTTTTCAGATTAGCAACTGGTATTACATAATTGGCAAAAAGAAACTGGCCAATAGCCAATAAAACCATAAAAATAATCAAGGGTCGCATAATTCGAATGAGGGACAAACCAGAAGACTTAAAAGCAGCCATTTCATAATGTTCCCCAAGCGTACCAAAGGTCATAATAGATGACAATAAAATGGCAAGGGGTAAGGCCATTGGTACTACAGTTGCGGAGGTATAAAAAAGGAGTTCGGCTATAAAATACCATTCCACCCCTCGTCCCACAAGATCATCAATATACTTCCATACAAACTGCATCAAAAGGAAAAGTACCATGACCAGAAAGGTGATGGCAAAAGGCCTTACAAAGGAGCGAAGTACAAAGCGATCTAAAAGTTTCATTACTCAGCTATATAATAACCTTCGTAATTGGCTTTATTGAAAACAAAATAATCTTTTGGAAGCTTTTTGTTTGGTGTAAACTCTGTAATATCAAAAGTTGTAATGGTTCCGTTTTTCGCCCATTGTTTCACCATTTTTACTTTCAAGGTTTTTTTCTCCAAAACCACTTGTATTCTATCTACATCTTCAGAAATATTAGGTTTTAGAATGATGTAAACCATGTCTTTACCTTTTTCCTTTACTGTTTTTTCAATTTTGTAGCTGTATCCTTTTTGGTAACTATTTAGTATGCTCACCGGGCTAACAGCTTGGCTTTCATTTTCTTCATACTCAGTTACCTGAACTTCTTCATCTTCCTTAAGGATGGTGTAAATTTTATTTCCTTGCTTGATTTGCTCGGTTCCCAAAAAGTTTAAATGAAAATCTTCTTCTTTGATTGCAATATTTCCTTCCTCGGTTTGTACAACTGGTGGTTCTACTTTATTATTTTCGAAGGTATAGGTGAAGGCGAGATATAAATGATCGTTGGCAGCTAATCGCGAAGAAGCTTTTGCTAAATATTGCTTTGCCTTTGCACTGGTATTTTGAGCTTGAACTGATAAGCTGGTTGCTAAACCAATGATGAAAATGGATATGATTCCTTTCATTTTTTTCTATGTGTTAATTTTCCTTTTCGTTTTTCAATAATTGTTCCAAAGCCATCTCATCCGGAAGGTGAACTTGCCTAGCTTTACTTCCCTCAAAAGGGCCAATAATTCCAGCAGCTTCTAGCTGGTCTACAATTCGTCCAGCACGGTTATAACCTAGCTTTAATTTTCGTTGCAATAAAGATGCAGAACCCTGTTGGTGAATAATTACCACCCTTGCGGCATCTACAAATAATTTATCTCTTTCGCTAATATCAATATCTAAATTTCCGCCCTCATCTTCCCCAATATATTCTGGAAGTAAATAGGCCTCTGGATAAGCTTGTTGGTTTCCAATAAAGTCTGTTATTTCTTCCACCTCGGGAGTATCTACAAAAGCACATTGTACACGAACCAAATCGCTGCCAATGGCAATTAGCATATCTCCTTTTCCAATTAATTGATCCGCACCTCCTGCGTCCAGAATAGTTCTCGAATCAATTTTTGAAGTTACACGGAAAGCAGCCCTCGCTGGGAAATTCGCTTTTATAATACCTGTAATTACGTTCACTGATGGCCTTTGTGTAGCTACAATTAAATGGATCCCAATTGCTCTTGCCAACTGTGCCAATCTTGCAATGGGTGTTTCCACTTCCTTACCAGCTGTCATAATTAAATCTGCAAATTCATCAATAACCAAAACGATATAAGGCAGGTATTTATGGCCTTCTTCTGGGTTTAGCTTTCGCTTGATGAATTTTCCATTGTATTCTTTTAAATTTCTACACATGGCCTTTTTCAATAGGTCATAGCGGTTATCCATTTCTATACAAAGTGAGTTTAGCGTATGAACAACCTTGGTAGTATCTGTAATAATGGCTTCCTCTGTATCTGGAAGTTTAGCCAAATAATGTCTTTCAATTTTATTAAAAAGTGTTAGTTCCACTTTTTTAGGATCCACCAAAATAAACTTTACTTGGGATGGATGCTTTTTGTATAAAATGGAAGTAAGGATTACATTCAATCCAACCGATTTACCTTGACCTGTTGCACCCGCCATAAGAAGGTGTGGCATTTTGGTGAGATCGGCCATAAAAGTTTCATTATTAATGGTTTTACCAAAAGCAATTGGCAATTCCATATCCGATTTTTGAAACTTTTCACTCTTTATCATATTCCGCATAGGTACCATTTGCGGATTGGTACTTGGAACCTCAATACCAATAGTTCCTCTACCTGGAATGGGTGCTATAATACGGATACCCAAAACCGAAAGAGAAAGAGCAATATCATCTTCCAGACTTTTAATTTTACTAATTCGCACACCCGGGGCCGGAACAATTTCATACAAAGTAACCGTAGGACCAATGGTGGCCTTTATTTTTGAAATCTCAATTTTATAATTGTTGAGAGTCTCAATAATCCTGTTTTTATTTTCTTCTAGTTCTTGCTGATTAATGGTGATGTTAGAACTCCCATAATCAATAAGTAAATCTACAGGTGGAAGTTTAAAGCGAGAGAGATCCAGTTTAGGGTCGTACTCACCAAACTCTTTTACCTTTCGGTTTACTTCCTTTTCAGTTAAGGTCTCTTCTTTAGCATTAGCGGCAATTTCTAAATCTGCCTTCTTTTCCTCAACTTCTGGTTCTTCTTTTGGACTTTCAATTTCTAAATCATTGGTAGAAATGGATTCAATTTCCATTTCTTCTTTTGGCTCTTCAATAATTAAAGGCTCAAATTCCTTTTTAGACTCCTCCTCGCTTTTAGTTTCATCTAAATCAAAGCTAATTGTTTCATCCTCCTCCAAAACAGGGATTGGTTCATCCTCGGGAAGGGAAATATCAGTTTGTTCAATTCCTTCTTCCTCAACACTTTCTTCTTTATGTTTTGTTTTATTGAAAAGCTTAGCAATGCGTCCCAAACCATTACTCATGGATTCTGGTGTCCATTTAAACTTAATAATTACAAATGCCAATAGGCTGAAAAACAATATTAGTCCTGTTCCAATACCTCCAGATATTTGCCTTAACCATTGTTCTCCATAAAAGCCATTAGCACCACCTAAAATGGAATAAGAGGGAAATAAATAGGAGAAAGTGATAGGTAACCAAATTAATAGAAAAAGAGTGTTGCCCAAACGTTGTCTAAAGTTTTTAAGCTTTAATCCAAGGCTAACCTTTAGTCCGTATAAGAATAAAAACCAGCTAATTAGGTAGGCTGCAAGTCCAAAACTTCTATAAATGAAAAGATCACCCAGTTTGGCACCAATTCCGCCAAGCACATTTCTAACTTTATATTCTGGATTAGAAAATAGGCTAATAAAACCATCCTCAACATTGCTAAAATCCTCTTGCCAACTGAAAAGGAAGGACGTAAACCCACCAAACATCATTACAGCGAAGAACAGTAAGCCAATACCAAAAATGGCATGAAGGGTTTTATTATTCAGCGTTTCTCTTATCCTGGAAAAGGAAAGCTTAGGGGAAGATGTTTTTTGTTTCTTTTTTGCCATAATGCATTAGCAATAGGCAAAAATACGGACAATTAGTCTAGGTATTTAGGGAATTTGACTAAGGAGTTAACAATGAGTTTTTAATTGTTTTAATCTCTAAAACGAACTAGGGTATCCCAGGTAGAAGCTACTATTCCATATCCATTGGATACATTGCTGTAAACATCTGTTGGAGAAGAGAAGAGGTTGTTGAATAGATATTGTGCTCTTAGGCTTGTTTTGGAAAATTGAAAATACTCCTTCGAACAGGAGGTCAGTTTAAGGTCGTAATAGCCAAAACCTGTAGAGCTAATTGTTTGAATGTTTATTGTTTTCCTTTTGCCATTAAAACTTTTATCATTTACAAAACCCATCAGGCCAACGTTTTCGGAGCTTGGAAAACTTAAAACTTCATCAGAACCTCCCACCATTTCAATCGTTAAATCCGGAATACTTAGGAATAGTAAAAGGGCATTTGAATTGTTTACTGTGTCCTTATAACTAATGTTAAAAAAATAATAGTTTTCTTCCTCGGGATTGTCATTTATTTCAAAGCTGAAAGTCCGATCTCCATTAAAATGAAGATTTTCAAATTTGGCAGCAGTCCCGCTAAATGTTTCACCCGTTATGATGCTGTAATCTGGACTACTAGCTTGGATTTTATACAAACTATTTTCCTCGGCTAAATGATTAAAACAATAGGTATAAGTGCTGTCTTTAAATTGATTTATCAAAACTTCTCGTTTGCAAATTTGGGCATTCGACACCCACACTCCATCCTTATACAGGCTTAATAAACCATTGTTTAAAGAGGAGGGTAATTCCAGCACTTGATATGGCAAAGATTCGCTAATACTAGCTTTAATACTGTCTCCATTTTTTATCAAAGCGTTTAAAACCAAATTACTTCCACCTTCTGGAAAGTCAATATCTATATCATCTTCGCAAGAAGAAAGACCAACTAAAAGCAGACAAATAAGGTAGAGGCTTTTCATTAAAATCTAAAATTATAATTAAAGGTTGGAAGAAGGGGAAATACAGAAATTTGCCGCCCTTGCCTTTGGTTATCTACCAAATCAAAATAAATTAAAAAGGGGTTTTTTCTATTATAGACATTGTAAATGCTTAATCCCCAAGATCTTTCTCCCCAACTCGTTTTTTTCTTCCAGGTCATACCCACATCCATACGATGATAGTTTGGGTATTGATATCCATTTCGTGCGCTGTATTTCACCACTTGGTTGCCGTTAAGGTCGACATAAGTACTTACCGGTATGGTGGCATTTATTCCATTATTAAAAACCCATGTAAGACCGAGGCTAAACTTTTTTGTAAAATTATGATTCAGCACTACTTTAAAATCATGTCTACGATCGTATTTAAATGGAAATGAAACTCCATTATTGAGCTCGTCAAATTGTCTTTCACTTTTGGATAGGGTATAAGCTATCCATCCATTGGTTTTTTTGGAGCTATATCTCAGAAACATTTCCCATCCTTGAGCAAATCCATTTCCTCCACTTAAAACTTGATCTTCCCAATTGGAGGCCGGAGCATAGGAAGTTATGGGTTTGTATTCTAATAATCCTGTTAGCTTTTTATAGAATAATTCATTGGTAAATTCCCATTTGTCATTTCCAAACATAAGTGTAGACCCCAAAGAAACCTGATGCGAAGTTTGAGGTTTGATTTTATCCGTGGAACTCACCCAAAGATCCGTGGGTAAACCAATTGAGGAATTTGTAAGTAGATGAATATATTGTTCCATATAAGCATAACTTGCTTTTAGGGCCCAGTTTGGATAAAGCAAATAACGACTGGAAATTCGGGGTTGAAGTGAGCCGTAAAAAGTGTTATTCACCAAATAACTTGCATAATGTAAACCACCGTTTATTTTTAGTTTTTGATTAACCGTCCAGGTGTCTTCTAAATAAAAACTCAAATCATTTGCAAAAGTGTTTTCTGCTAAATTAAATAGGGAGTCAATTCCAGAAATATCTATACTAGATGCTGTAAGTGATATGTTTAGCGCTCCTGGTCTAAAATTATGGTAGGTATAACTAAGGCCCGTTTTAATGCTGTGTTTGGCAGAAGGCAAATAATCCAAATCATAGCGAATACCATGGTCTGTAATTCGGCTAAAATATTTTATGGCTGTGGAAATAGTGTCGATTTGATTAATGGATCCAATTTCAAAATTATAACGAGAATAAGTGGCGGTTAAATTCCCAAACAGTTTTTTAGAGAATAAATGATTCCATCTCAAAGATGAGGTATAATTCCCCCATTTTAATTCGGATTTAAAAATTTCATCGTCAATTTCATCTGTAAAGGCCTTGTCTAATCCATTATAAAAACTCAGGTAGATTCTATCTTTGTCGCTTATTTTCCAGTTTATCTTGGCATTAAAATCTGCAAAATAATAGCCGGCATCCAAACCTTCATTTTGAATTAATGGGCGGTAAATTAAATCGGAATAGGTCCTTCTTCCTGATAACATAAAGGAAACCTTATCCTTTATAATAGGACCTTCAAAAGCTAATTTGGCGGCCAATAATCCAATTCCTCCAGATCCATGGAATTCTTTCATATTGCCTTCCTTCATATTTACTTCCAAAACGGAACTCAATCTTCCACCAAAATGCGCAGGGAAACCACCCTTGGTTAATTCTACATGTTTGATGGCATCCACATTAAAAACCGAGAAAAAACCAAATAAATGGGAGACATTATAGACAGGAACTCCATCCAAAAGAATTAAGTTTTGATCTGGATTTCCTCCCCTAACAATATAATTGACACTTCCTTCTGAGGCGCTTTGCACTCCTGCCAAAAACTGCACAGCCTTGAGAACATCAACCTCACCCATAAAGGCGGGCATTTCTTTTATATCTGCTGCATTGAGTTTTACATTACCCATAGCCGTTGAAGAAATAGTAGTCTCACCCCCAACAAGCGTAATTTCATCTAAAATATCTTGCTCTATTTCCAATTCAATATTTTGAAGGGAAGGGCTAGATCGATCTATTAATAAGGGTTTCGGCCTGTATCCAATTAGTCGAGAAACAAGAATAACACTATCTTTTATAGGAAAACTTAAACTGTAAAATCCAAAGGTATTGGTAGAAGTGCCATAATTGGTTCCGGGAATATATACATCAGCGCTAATAAGCCTTTCGCCTGAGTTTTTATCTTCTACAAATCCACTTAGGGTCATTTCACCTTCAGGAATTTCCTTTCTTTTTCGAGTGATTAATATTTTGTTCGTCTGTACGATATAAACAAATTGTTGAGGATCAAAAAGTAGGTTTAGAATTTGTTCAACATTTGGGTTTTTCTTGGAAATTGTAATTTGATCCTCAGTTGCCGTTTTACCGACAAAGGAAATTTTGGTGTTATGGGTTTTCTCAATGACACTTATTAAGGAGTCTGTCGAATAATTCCCCTTGGAAATTGGAACCAGTTCTGTAAGGATATTCTGCTGAGCCAACATCCAAAATGGGCCGAGTAGAATAAAAATGGTACAAATGTATTTTCGCAATGAGGGCAAGAAAAATGTTTGCCTGCAAATTAAACACTTCTTTAGGAAGGGGGAGGTAAATGTTGGAAGTTAAAAAGGAAAAACTAAAAGTGAAAAGGGACAAGTTGGATGGTGAAATAATGCACGGTGGATAATTGGGGCTAAATAATTTTATTCATTTCCAGCTTGAATTCTTAGTTTCGATAATTGTAAAAATATCTATAAGTAAATGAAACAATGATCTTTCCATTTTAATCTGAATAAATGGACTTAAGGAATTAGAAAGGCTTGTCCGAAATAAAAAAAATGAAAATAGTTTTTACGACCATTCTTACAGTTAGCCTTTTGCTTGTTTCCGCTCAAGGATGGAAACCTGCAATGGAAGGCTTGTATCCTCTTCAAGATGAAGCTTTACCAGGGGGATTTAGGTTGAAATTCAAGCCCAACGGCCCCATGGGAAGGGATTGGATTTACGGTAGTTATTTTGACGAAGACTCCCTACATCGGTGCGTAGGCTATAGGCAAGATGGTAGATGGGTGTCTTTGCCTTTTTCAGGCTATTATGGCAATGAAGCTGTTGGTCTTGAAATGTGGGGTGACACACTCTATATTTTTGGAGCCTTTGGGAGTATTGTTTTAGACAAGGATTCTTCCTTACTACCTGAGACGCCCATCCTAAAATACTACATGGATAGTATTTGGACATCCTTATGGCCTGTTTTTGGATTGAAAAATATTTCGATCAAAGGTGATACTATGCTCCTTTGGGCAAACTACTATAACCCACCCCAAATAATTGGCCCGCATATTATGACCATTGATAATGGGACAACTTGGTCATGTCCATACTCCATCAGGCACCCAACTGACACGAGTTTTGGATATGGTTTTGGAGCGATTAGCAAATTTAAAATATTCGAAAATGGAGATATTCTAACTTTAAACAATAGAAGTCCAAGTGGAGATGTTTTCCGAGGAGTTTCCAGGTGGGATGGCAATCAATGGCATCCATATGGAAACGGTATTCGTGGAGGAAGAGTTGAAGATTTCGAGTTTTATAATGGCGACCTAATTATTAGTGGCTCTTTTGATATGCAATCCTCTCCGTTAAATCCAGGAAATGGAATTGCCCGTTGGGATGGTAATCAATGGCAACAGCTATCTACAGGAATTTTGGAAGGAAATGTTGTGGATATTTTTGTACATGATAGTTTGTTGTTTGCCCATTTAATTCTTGGGAATAATGCATTCCACCAATTTGGTGATGTGAAAATTGCGAATTTGGCAGCTTGGGATGGGCAAAAATGGTGTGGAACCAACCTAAGCTATCCTCTCGGATTAAGTCCTCATAGCGTGGGTTTTGCAAATGACACTTTGTATGGTGTTTTCAGATATAATAGTATCGTAAATGGCGACCTAGTTACTTACCTTAATTATTTTGACGGGGATTATGTGAATGGTCCAAATGCTATTTGCAGCAGTTATAGTGGAATTTCCATCGAGGAAGAAAAGGGTTTAGGGATTTCTGTATTTCCCCTTCCAGCTGACAATTCAATTAAGGTTTCTTTTCATTCTCAAAATCATAGTATCCTCAAATACCAAATCTTTGACCTCAATGGACAGATGTTGGAAAAGGGTAATTTGGAAAAGGGAACAATCGATGTTTCCCGTTTAGGTTCGGGAATGTATATTCTTGGAATTAATGCGAAGGATTTTGTGCGATTTGTGAGGGAATAGATAATTAAGGTTTAATTAAAAAATTATCTCGCTGGAATGGAAAGGGGATAAATCGAATAATCAGTCATCCAATCCCAGAATTGTATATAGTTTAGATAAATTTAGAAAAGGATGAAAGAATCCAAAACAATAATTTCCCTTTTAAATTTATAGGCTTTGTTTTCCAGAATATTTTTCAAGCCTTATCGAAATAAGATTAATAAAAATGAAAATATTTTTTACGGCCATTTTTACAGTTAGCCTTTTGCTTGTTTCAGCTCAAGGTTGGAAACCTGCAATGGAAGGCTTGTATCCTCTTCAAGACGAAGTATCTCCTGGAGGGTTTAGGTTAAAATTCAAGTCAAACGGACCATTGGGGCGAGACTGGATTTATGGTAATTATTTAGATGAAGACTCCGTCCAACGATGTGTGGGATTTAGAAAAAATGGCAGGTGGGTATCATTACCTTTTTCGGGGTATCATGGTAATGAATCAAGCAACCTTGAAATGTGGGGTGACACTTTGTATATATTTGGCGACTTTCAAAATATTGTTTTGGACAATGACACTAATTTACTCCAAAACACAAGTATTCTAAAGTACTATATGGATAGTTTATGGAGCTCTAATTGGCCCATAGTTAGTCCGAGGGATGTTTCTATCAATGGAGATACAATGCTTATTTGGGGTAGCTCTTTTTATGATCCGCCAAAAATTATTTACCATCATTTTATGACTATCGACAATGGAATAACTTGGACAAACCCTTATTCCATCTTGCACCCGACAGACACAAGTGTTGGTTTTGGATTTGGAGCGATTAGTCATTTAAAAATATTAGATAATGGAGATATTCTCACCCTAAACAACAGTAGCCCAAGTGGAGATATTTTCCGTGGGATTTCAAGGTGGGACGGCAATCAGTGGCATTCCTATGGAGTCGGTATCCGAGGGAATAATAGAGTTGAAGATTTTGAATTTTATAATGGCGACCTAATTATTAGTGGCTCTTTTGATCTACAATCATCTCCGTTAAATCCAGGAAATGGAATTGCACGTTGGGATGGGAATCAATGGCAACAGCTGTCCACTGGGATTTTAGAAGGAAATGTTGTTGATTTATTTGTTCATGATACCTTATTATATGCCCATTTAATTCTTGGTAATAATGCATTCCACCAATTTGGTGATGTGAAAATTGCGAATTTGGCAGCTTGGGATGGGCAAAAATGGTGTGGAACCAACCTAAGCTATCCTCTCGGATTAAGTCCTCATAGCGTGGGTTTTGCAAATGACACTTTGTATGGTGTTTTCAGATATAATAGTATCGTAAATGGCGACCTAGTTACTTACCTTAATTATTTTGACGGGGATTATGTGAATGGTCCAAATGCTATTTGCAGCAGTTATAGTGGAATTTCCATCGAGGAAGAAAAGGGTTTAGGGATTTCTATTTATCCATCACCAGCTTTCGAAGAAATTACCATTTCTTTTCATCACCAAGTTGAGGGAGTGACTTCCTATCAGATTTTTAATATGGATGGAAGGATCTTGCAAAAAGGTAAGATTGAAGGCTATAAAATTAATGTTTCGAACTTATCTTCAGGACTGTATATTTTAGGTTTCAATGGACTGGGTTTTAGAAAGTTTTATAAGTACTAGCCGAAATCAAGAGTTGGTTATGGAGGAATTAAAATTTTTAATCTGAGTTCATTGGGAAGGGTTTTGGTAAAAACTAAAAGCTAAAAGCTGGAAGTTCAACTATTTACTTCCTTAAATAACCTCGGCCGTTTTGGTTCAACATTCATTTTAATTCTATATGCCGAATGCTAAAACCCTACTTCGGGTATAAGGTACTTTTAGGAGATTAGGTATTTTTTGAAACTCCGCCACCATTCCTTTCCCTATGAAGAAATAGTGACGAAGATTTAAATGCTTTTCATTGAAAAACCATTAACATGGGGTTCAAAATGTAAAGCCAATTGAAATATTAGCAAAAAGATTTAATGGATAGGGCTTATGAGTAAGGCTTCGGCCATCATTGGTTTTGTAGCTGTAATTTTCTTTCAGACTACTTTTTACATTTGCCCAATAGCGTATTGAAGGTTCAATAACAATTCCTTCCATACCATTCGTTCTTTTGCCAAATGGATGATATTGCCAATAAAGTCCCCCTCCCAAATCAAGATTAATATACTTGGTAAATTGTTTTGAATTTAGCTTTACCTCATACGAATGAATTTTTGCCTCAGCCCTTAAATCCATTCCCAATTTTTGGTTGGCAAAAAATCTGTAACCCAATCCGGCACCTGTGGAGTAGGGACTTTTTATACTTAGCACATTATCCTTATAATCAGAAGAAAGCACCTCGGAATAATTTAAATTGATCCCGTGTGAATATTCAAATATTAACCTATTGGTGGTGTAGGTCACGGCTAAGTTTGCTCCTTTTAAGAAAAGGGGTTGACTTAAACCTGCCAAAAGGGTCAACTTTTTTGAATAGCTTAATTCCTTGTTTTGGGAAAAAGCACTTCCGAGGGGGGTGATTAGTGATATTATCAACCAAAAGTTTAGTCTCATTTGTATTTGAACCAATTTTTATTTCGAAAAACAACTTTCCAAAATGCTTTGAATTTTATTTGCGCAGATTAATAAAATCAATAATCTTTTCTGCAAATAGTAAAGGTTCTGTACTCATAGGGCTATGTCCCGACTTTTCGAAAATATAGATTTCTTTATCGCTAGATCCTAGGTTATCAAAAGCCTCTTGAGCATTAACCGAAGGCACAGAATGATCGTGTTTACCCCATAGAACCAAGGAAGGAATTTTAATTTCTTGTAGCCTATTTGTTAATGACAATTCATTAAATTTCACTTTATAGTCAAGGATTTCTCCTAACTTTTTCATATTCCAAATAGCTATCAAACCATTGGACTCTGCTGTTCCATTCACAACCACTTGTTTGGGTTGGTTAATAATCTTGTCCTCTGCGAGAACCGCATCTACCGAATTGGCTGTTATATTTAATTCCAAATGCTTGTCGGTACTGTAGGTTGCACCGATATTTTGCACTACATCAAGCACATTTCTCCAGTATTCTACACTATTTCCTAGAGCTATCTGCTCATCAGCACTTTCCTTTAAAACCAGCTTATATTCCTCGTAGGTTCCTATTGGGTCGTGGTAGCCGTCAACCTCAATCCAACCTTCAAAATCACTTTGTTTTTTCAGCAAAACAGATGGGCCTAAAAATCCACCCCAACTGTGGCCCATTAAAAAGAATTTTGAATCATTACCATATTTGTTCCTCAGAACCTTTGTTACCGCCAAAACATCATCCACCATTAAATCAATAGTAACGTCATCTTCAGAGTAATTTCCTTGAGAACTTCCCGAACCTCTTTGGTCGAAATAAACAACGGCATTATTTTTTTCTATTTCAGTTCTAGTGGCATTGGATCTATAGCCCAATCCATTTCCACCTGGGCCACCATGAAGAATAATTAGGAACACTTTTTCTGAACCATTTCCATGAATATGTACTGGCATATCTGCATTTTTATGCCTTACAATAATGGTTTCATTTAGGTTGTTGAAATCTACTTTATCTTTAGAGCAGGAAAGGAAACCTAAGGAAAGTAGAGGTATTAAAACTGTTATTTTTTTTAAATTTATTTTAGTCATTATTACTTGTTTTTAGTATTAAATCGATATCCGAATTGTAGGGAAAAGGTGGGAAGAGTGCCCGCGTTGTAGGGAGTTCTTAGAGTGTAGTTTAAATTGGCGTACCAGCCAGATAATCTCTTCTCTTTCCGAAGTCTCCCTAAGCCAACAGCAATAGAAGGGGCATAATAACTTCTACCAGGAAACTGTACTTCGGATACTTTATCTCCTATTACCTCATAAGTTTCTGGTAAAAAGGAACGGTAGTATCCCAACGGATTTAGCTCCAAATTAAACTGCCACCTTTTGGGACTTGTTCTCCGCCAAATAAGTCCATAATAGGTGTGGAGCCCATTATCGGTTTTATTCCTGAAGTTTGTGGAGAAGCCTAAACTTCCATTAATTAAAAATTGATAGGAGATTGTTTTTTTTCCTTTCTTCTTCTCTTTTACTTTAAATTTTTCTAACAGTAAATATTCGGCTCCGATGTTGAGGCCATTGTCAAATATAAAATCCCCATAATATCCTATTTTAAATGCGGATTTATCTAAAAACCCCAAATCGGAATCTCGATTTTGGGCCTGAATGTTTACTGCAGATAACAGCAGAAGTATAACACTGATTTTTTTCATAATTGTTTTATTTTTGTTTTTCATAATTTTACCTATCAAAGTAGTTGAAAAGAGATTCTCCAAATTCTTGGAGATCGTTAAGCATTCCATCTACCTGGTCGCGACCTTCAATAAGTCGCTTGCCAGTAGTTTGCTTAAATTCGTTTAGTTTTTCCTCGATTACGGAACTTATTTCGTCTTTTATAACATAAGGGTCTTTAGAATTAGACATAGACGAAGTTAGCCACGAAGAGAGAGATTCCACCAAAGGTTGAAGGTCATCATAGAAAGCTTTGAAAACTTCTTGTTTATCAGCTTCCATAGAATTGATGCGATTTAAAGCCTTGGTGTTATTGATATCAGCAGTGCTTTTTCCCGCTTGGAAAGCATTAGAAACAGAGCTAGATAAATTAGGAGCAGATATTGAAGCAGTTGCCCCAGACGGAGTAGAAGCAGGTGAACTTAACCCTAAAATAGGATTAAGCCCTGCTTTTTTCATATCGCGAACTGAACGCTGCATAGCGGTATTACTCATTTGACGTTGAAAGTCACGATTTTTTTGGGATTCCGAGGCATTAAACTGGGTTTGTTTATTCAAGCCGAATAAATCACCAGCTATGCCAAGCCCTCCGGCTAAGAGGGAACCCGTAATAGGATTCATAAGAATACCCCTTAAAAATGGTCGATAAGAATTTTTGCCGTTCTTGGTTAAAGCCCGCCAAAATTTGCTCAACAGGCTGTAAAAGTTTTATTTTAAAATCAGCAAAATAAGAGTGTACGGGCTCAATTACACCGGCAAGCTCTAACTGAACCAACAAGGTTTTTAAGGGTAACTGTTTAATATTACAGGCATTGGAAAGCGATAAAATTTGTAACTCCCACTTATTTCCATATTGACTGACTTGTGTTTCTTTTTTGATACTTTCAATAACATAATCGATTGAGTTTAACTCTGGCGTATCACCATAAACAAAGTTTTCTACCGTATTCAAACCATCTAAATTTGCCAACGTAATACAGTAAGATAATTGACCATCACGCCCTGCTCTGCCAATTTCCTGTGAATAATTTTCTATCGATTTAGGTAAGTCATAATGGAAAACAAAACGAATATCACTTTTATCTATTCCCATGCCAAAGGCAATTGTTGCAACAATAACCTGAGCGCCTCCTGACATGAAATCAGCTTGAATTTGACTACGTCTATCACTATCAAACCCAGCATGATATGCACTCGCATTGACACCGCTTTGTTGTAAATAAGCCGCCACTTGTTCAGCCGTGTGCTGTAAAGTGACATACACAATTCCTGAGCAGTTTTTAAAATGTGGTTGCTGTGTTAATTGAGAAGCTAAAAAGGCACTTTTCTCTGCACTGCTAACTGGCGCAACAGCCAAGTCTAAATTTTGCCTATAAAATCCCGTTTGAATAATGTGCTGTTCAGTAATGGCAAACTTCTCTGCCATATCTAGTTTTACTTTTTTAGTTGCTGTGGCTGTTAACAATAACGTAAGTGGTATATTCAACTCTTGTCGATATTTGGGGAGCTTTAAATAATCAGGCCTGAAATTATGCCCCCATTCTGAAATACAATGCGCTTCGTCCACAACCAACATTGACACAGGGATAGACTGAATGAATTGTCTGAAACGTTCATTTTTAAAGCGCTCTACTGACACCATTAGTATTTTTATATCGCCTTGACGAACCGCGGTCATGACTTCTTGGGTTTGATTACCTTTTAAGGTGGAA
>CAKZNE010000266.1 GCA_937129395.1 uncultured Cryomorphaceae bacterium
AGTAATGCCCAATCTAAACTGAAAAGGCAGGCTGAAACGTGGATAAGAAGAGAAATAAAAATTGGGCAAATTTACAAGTCCCAAAGTTTCAATTTGAAAAACATCTTTGCCAACGGTAAGAGCGCGAATATTCCTTCCCGGGCTATCTGAATTAATATATTTCTCAAATTGAGCTTGACCTAGAAAAGGAAATATCAGAAAAATAAGATGAAAACATTTAGACATAAACCTAGGCTTTATTAAAATATTCATTTCGCTCAAGTCCAATTTTCACTTTGGTTCTGAACCAATTCGCTATCTTTTCCTCATTATCAATTTCAATTCTATATTCATAAATTATTTCAGGATGAAATTTGGCGGTTGTTTTTGCGGCCCAACCAATTCCTTGTCTAATTTCTTTATCTTTTAAACCACCTGCCAGCAAAAGAATTTCAAAAACCTGCTTTACCTTTTTGCTTTCCAATCCCCATTTAATTGCCAAATGTGCTCCAGCGCCAAGAGATCGCAACACCCAATTAACATCGCTTGAAATTAATCTCTGATAATCTTCAATGGCACTTTGAAAATGATGAAGAAGGGCATGTCCAAAAACCCTTTCTCCAATAATATCACAAACATACCAGGCATTAGCTTGAGAAATATATTCTGTGGCCTTGTCTATAGATTCTTGATAATGAAAATCCATCCTATTCTGCAGTAAAATCCCCAAAATAACATTTCCACCTTCTAGTTTTTTGCTTTCCAAAAGGTCACCAAATTGAATTTGTAATTCATCCTCAATGTTTTCGAAATACAAATGTGCCACATATTGTAATAGAGGAAACTTCACTTTTTTGTTCAAAATTTCTTCAGATAAACTTTCCACAAGAGCCTCTAAACCTTTAGTTTGATATTCTTCAAGGGACTTTTCCACCAAAGATTTAAGAATGGGTTTTCTACTTATTGTTTCCAAAAGTTAATCAATTTTGGTTTTGAGTTTGGAGAAACACTGATTGCCTTCTGGAGTTTTAAGGCATAATTCACCCTTAAGAAATTCAAATTCCAAAGTGGCAAATTCATGATCTACATGACAAGGATCAGAATCAATTTTTTGATCAGAAAATAGGACTTGCCCCTTTTCCGATATGGAATAATTTGAATTAAATGATTCTGAGGAATTTAAACTTAGTTTCCCATCCGCAAAAACCCAATTACCCCGATTTATGTAAATGGTCGCACACTTATTCGTGAAAACTTCAAAGGAATACGTTTGATTTGTGTCAATTTGAATGGATATGGATTCAAGATTATGAGCTCCTTCTTGGGTTTGCAATTCAAAAATACCAATGAGATCCGCGTTCGAATTGGGTATTAAAAATAAAGGGGCAAATAAGAGAAGATAGATTCTAGCCATTTTGTTTCAAAAATATTAGGCTAAATATAATTAGAATTTAGTTGTTGGTTTGAACCTCTTCATCGTCCAACTTATAACAAAGATTGGCTCTTTTCAAACCGAAGATTCTGCCATTAATGGCCTGGTAATTACTATAAACCTTTCCGTTTTCGCGCCACGATTGTTGTTTTCCATCTTCATGCCCATCAACCAGATTCAATATTTTAAAAATTGCCCCTGTTTTATACCATTGCTTTTGAATGCCATTGGGTTTTCCTTCCAAAAAATTGGATTCCGATCTAATATTTCCATTGGACCACCAGGTGGAACTTAAACCATTCTTTTTGCCCTTCTTGTATTGTGCTGAAAAGCTGAGTTCCCCACTTGGAAAATATTTTTTTGATAAACCATGCCTTTTTCCATTGCTGTATTGAATTTCTGAAGCTGAAATATTGTTGGGATAAAAGGTTTTGGCTAGACCTGAAAAAACTTCTCCTTTATAATAAACCAAACCTTTATTTGGATTCAGATAAAGAGAATCCAGATGAACGAATTCCGTAAAATCGTTTGAGAAATCATTATATGAAAAAGCAGAGCCTGGACTTGCATCCTGCTCCGCTTTTTGTTCTTTACACGAAAGAAATACTAAGAGTATTGGTAATATGAATAGCTTATTGAATGGCATTTGGGCTTCCTTGATAGTCTCCAGGGAATAAAATATAATAAGCGTTTAGATATAATTCGTTTTTAATATGGTAATGGTATTCACCATCAGTATTGTGTTGAGTAGTACTTGTATGTCCACCAGAAGCGTCTAAATCTGTAGGATATGTTCCTGTAGAATTACATTTTCTTCCATAAAGGAAAAAGCCATCAGAAATAACCCCTATTAGTTTCTCATCATCTTCGGACCATGCCTTTGGCTCTAGGTGGTAGTGGTAACTTTGGGGACCTGTATGTGCTGCTGTATAATCTAAGGAAGTTACGGCATTATCCAAGGGTACATTCGGACCTTCTTCATCATTATAAATCATAGAACCACTCACTGCAATGCCAATCGCTCCTAGGCCTGTAGAAGAACTGGAACTGGCCAAAGTTGGGCTGCTTTGGACTCTTAAAGTATAGGAACCATTAAAATCATCAATATTCCCAGGAGCCATGTCGTTTAAAGTAGTTACAGTCGGAGCCACATATAAAGGATGTGTACTAGACCAATAAGGCGAGGTGTGGTTAGGTAATCCATTGGATTCAATAACCACTTCATTTCCATCTAAATAAATGCTGGTATTATCACCATCGAATTCGGCAAATGCTGAATGTAATTCTGAATTATTGGTTGTTGTTGTTGTGGTGGTGGTTGTATCGTCCTCGTCATCGCCGCAGGAACTTACTAAAACTACTAATCCCAAAAGGAATAAAATTGGCTTGCTCATAATTTTTATGGTTTAATTCTGATTGAATTTGGAGCTTAGACGAGCCAACTTTTTTTTCCTTGCGGTATTAGCTAATGAAATTAATGTTGAAAGAAATAGTCGTTAATACCAGAAAGAATACTTTGGACAGCATAGGAGGCTAAAATTAATCCCATTATTTTACTAATTACGGTAATTCCATAATCTCCAATTCTTCGCTGCACCCTCGAGGCAACCAATAAAATACCGGCTGTTAAAGCCACAACCACCAAAACCAATACTGTGGTAAGAGCCTGCTGTTGAATGGTGTAAATATGATTATCGGTCATAAGAACCACAGCCATTATTGCTCCTGGAGAGGCTATGGATGGAATGGCTACTGGAAAAATAGTAACATGTTTATAATCGGTAATATTGCTTTTTTCCCTTTCCGGTTTTCCGTCCCCAAAAATCATTGTTAAAGCAAAAAGGAATAGAATCACGCCGCCAGAAATTTGAAAGGCATCCAAAGAAACATCCATTCCTTCCAATATTAATTGTCCTATTACAATAAAGAACAATAAGATAAGAAAGGCAATACCAGCAGCACGAATAGCTATTTTCTTTTTATGAAAATCATCGAATTCCTTAGTGGCTTCCAAATAAACCGGAACCGAACCTAGAGGATCGATAACAGCGATTAAGAAAAAAATGGTTGCCAGAATTTCGGTCATTCCTTCAAAAAATAGATTTTAAAAATCTACAGGCCAAATGTAATTCAATTAATTAAGGCCTTCGGGGACCAGCCAAAACCTATTTTTTCAATTGATTGAAATTGTAATTTCGTTGGACCAATACAAATCTCCAGATTCGCCTAAAGGCTCATTATCTATTACCTCAATAAAATCCATGGCTATTTTAAAACTCAGATCACCATTAAATCTTGGGCTAATTTTTAATTTCATGGTTTTCTTTTTCACCTCTTGGGGTTCCAGACTTTCTGTTGTCGCATAATTTCTTTCACAAAGGTTGGCCACTATTTGTAAGTCCATTTTATTAATGGAATAGTAATTTTCCCAAGAGCAGGACCAAGATCTGTATTGAAGGGTTTCGGTGGAGTTATTTTTCAATTCAATATCAATAAATAAATATCGAGTTCCATTTTCGTTAAACATTTTCCCTTTTTCAATGTGCACGCTAAAATCAGGCTCAGGGCTTAAAACTTGTGCACTGGCACTGAAAATCAGAAAAAAACAAGGAAATAAAAAGCTTAGTTTGGAATTCAGTTTCATCATTTCGTATTAAATGTACATAGCCCTCTTTGCATTAAGGTTCCATAGGTGCAAAACTATCCATATTACTATAGATATGGAAGATCATTCCTTCCTCCTCTAAAACAAATTCAAAATTTTCTTGAATAGACGAATCTTCATTTATCCTTTTTGAGTTGGTTTTAAAACTTATTTTATTTAATCCTAATTCCAATGGCACCCTAGAATAATGAATACTGTTTGGCAGAGTTTGCCAATTTCGAGTGTCCGCTTTTTCTGTCGCGGCATTAAAAACTGAAATAAGAGTTCCTAACTCTTCATTTTCGTTTCGGAGCGCTTCTTCGGCAGATTGTTTCAAAGCCAAACGAGTTAGAGAAGTAGCAAACTCTCTTAACATCCTATCATTCAAAACGGATAATGCAATACTTTGAATATTTTCAGCTTTTTCCAAAGGATATGGAATCCCTTCTTTTTCCAAGCTTGCATTTTGAAAAACCGGTGGTCTGATCAAATATTTAGGAAATGCTACACGAACAATTTTCAAATCGCCTATCCCACCTGATTTTTCCTCATCACTTTCAGTGCGATATGGAAATCTTAATCCCAATTGCTCATTTACAAAGAATGCCTCTCCACCTTCACCTTTTACAATAGTGAAATTGACACTCCATTCACTTTTTATTGGCCCTAAACCATTATTCCAAAAGAAAACCAACTCTCCATCACCCTGTTTGGTGTGGACATATTTGGTAGCAAATTCTTTTTCATATTGAATTAATTCCTCAACAAAACCATTAAGATAAGCCGTTCTCAAAAGATCTTTTTTCAACTGATTGGGAATGCCAACACCAAAGTCTTGTGAATAGGTAGTTTTGTAAGCATCATAAGCATTTCTATAGGCGATGAAAGCATTATTCACATCCTTATCCATATCATAAGCGATACCCATTAAAAGATGTGCAAAGGCATCATTTTTATACCTATTCTTTTTTCCTTCGTATTTATCGTTTAGTGCTTGAAGCTTAATGTTTAACCTTTTACATTCCACCAAGGCAGAACTTGGCTGATTTAGGTTTAGATAATTTAAGGCCTTGTAATAATGCAACAATACCTTTTCATGATCTTCCCCTTGATAGGTTTTTATGGATGAGTTGGAAACCAAACTTAGCGCCTCCATTCCATAATTGGTCTTGTAATCTTCCAAAAAGATATATGCCTTTTCAAAATATTGGTTACTCTCCTCATACTTTCCCAACATGTGAAGAACAACCCCTTTATGAAGGAAAAACAGTAGTCTGTTTCTACCCTCTGAAGCTTTCTCAGGATCACCTAAAAGATTATCTGCTTTTTCAAAATCACCTTCAACATAGGCCTCTTGAAACTTTAAATTTTTCTCGTAATAGGTTGCACAGCTCGATAGGCCGAACAGGGAAAGTAAAAGAAAAGCTCCAAAAAATTTTGGAAGCTTTTCGTAAAATTTTAACATGATTGGTTTGGCTTATTAGCTTATTGAACTACTTTTTTGATCTTCTTAGATCCTATCCAAACTTTTTCGTTGGTTTCAATATTGGTCAATTCCAAATCTGTTTGATAAAAAACCAATTTGGTCTTCTTGTTGGCATCAGAAATAGAATTAATTGATCCTTGTAAAATATAATCAGCACCTAATTCGCGACCGAATTTTTTTACTGTTTCTAAGGATGAATTGTTTTGTTGATCTGCTTTCTCAGCACGTAGCTCATTTCTAAACTCTCCACCTTGAACCAATCTTACTTGTCCGGAGTTAATTAACTCTCTTTCAATATCGTTGATAAAAGTTTCTGAGGCGATATGCTCACTGCTTCTGTTTTTTATTAGGCCAACAATAACGGTTGGTTTTTTTCCTTGAGATTTAAGATGATCTCCTAGCCATGGTCGGCCTAAAACATCGGAAATCATTTGTTGAGCTACTAATTTGGAATCGGTGTCGTTCCATCTTCCACTAAGGTCTACTTGCTCATTTTCATTAATTCTTGATACTGTTTTTGTTCCAGAACAGCTGCATAATGCAATACTTGCAGCTAAGGCAATACTTAGGTAAATTTTCATGGTTTGGGTTTAATTAAAATTCTAAAATTTGATATTTCGCCTTTTACAATTGGCGTGCCAAAAAAGTCTAAATAGATTCTTTTGCCATTTCTTTTTGTATTCTATTTTTTAAGTTTTCTGATTTTTTCCA
>CAKZNE010000267.1 GCA_937129395.1 uncultured Cryomorphaceae bacterium
CTTACGAGCATCACAAATGATCTCTTTATATCTTTCTTTTGATTTTATGGTTTCATTACTCATCGTTTATACACTTCTCGTCTGGTTGTTCGTTATTGAAATTGGTTAACTTTAAAGCTAAATAGTAGGCCTACCTCAGCACACTAGTGACGCTTAAAAACATGAATAAATCGCATGGTCTTTATTCAAAAAGTTATACTAATGAATTCAGTTTTTATCAGGTTTATTTATCTCCCTAATGCTTGATGGAGATACTTGAGCTAAATGACTAAGCTGTTTTTTACTGGGTACAGCTAAATTAAGTGACTTAGCGTTGTTATGTCGGCTGTGTAATTGCTGCGGTAAAGATTTTAATTCAGGTGCAAGTAGTGCTGGCATTATTAGCGCAAGGGTGGATATTACTGGCTCAGATTCATCATAAATAATTAGCGATACATTCAACTTGAAAGCTGCATCATGACTGAGGATAACGTTAATTAGAGGCATAGCGGCTAACGCAACATACAGCCCTTCTTTTTCACTCATAAGTACAGGTATAGGGCTAGAATCAAGCAAACATTGAAGCTGTTCAATTGAAAGAAACTGAATATCGGGTAGCTTTTTCTGCGTTAACCTATCGCCTGATAGCAAAGCGGTCAGCGTTGGGTGCTGTTGCAATTCAAGCGCGTTTAACGGTAGTTTTTTAATCTTTGGCATAAGGATAATTTCCTAACAAGAAAGCGTTAATGCACTAGTAAGTAGGTGTTCTATACAACGCAGGTGATAATTTTTAACCTCACTTTGCTTTAAAGGATGAACCTTAACGCGTTGAAGCACCCCAATAGGATCTAAGGGTAAATAGCAATTACCATCACAAGTAAAAAAACATATTTCCGCTGATGCTGCTAAATTGTACGACTTAATTTGGAAACGAACTTTGGCTTCCCAAATGAGTGATGCTCAATTGGAAAGAACTGTTTTAAAAATCTCAACACCAGAGGCTAAGTTGGATTTTGTAGCCAGAGGTGAAGTGATCAAGTTTGATGGGTTTTTGAAAGTTTACTTGGAAGGAAATGATGATGATGACCAAGAAGAACAGGAAGGAATGCTACCTAAAACAAATCAAGGGGATATTATAAGTTATCAAAAAATTGAGGCTACTCAGCGTTTCACAAAACATCCTGCCCGGTATACGGAAGCTAGCTTGGTGAAAAAATTGGAGGAATTAGGAATTGGAAGACCCTCTACTTACGCTCCAACAATTTCCACAATCCAAAAAAGGAATTATGTAGAGAAATCTGCTTTGGAAGGCAATGAAAGAGCCTACCAAAAGGTGATTTTAAACACCAGCGGTATTGAAACAATTGAATTAAAAGAAATTACTGGAGCAGATAAAGGAAAATTAATCCCTACTGATATTGGAATTGTAGTAAACGATTTCTTGGTAGAGCATTTTACCAATATTTTGGATTACAATTTCACTGCCCAAGTGGAAGCTGAATTTGATGAAATTGCATCTGGAAAGAAGGAATGGGATAAAATGATTGAGACTTTTTACAACGATTTTCATCCACATTTAAAAGACGTGGAAGAAAATTCGGAAAGAGCTTCAGGAGAACGAATATTAGGAGAAGATCCAAAATCAGGCAAACCATTAAGCGTAAGAATTGGAAGATATGGGCCAATGGCGCAAATTGGAGATAGAGAAGATGAAGAAAAAAGATTTGCCAGCTTGGGTAATGATCAAAACTTATCTACGATAACCTTGGAAGAGGCCTTAGCCCTTTTTGATTTACCTAAAACTTTAGGGAATTACGAAGAGGAAGAAGTAATTGTTTCCAATGGACGTTTTGGACCTTATATCAAATTTGGGAAAATGTTTGTTTCCTTAGATCGTGGTGAAGACCCAATGAGTGTAAACTTGGAAAGAGCAACAGAACTTATTGTTGCCAAACAAAAAGCTGATGCCCCTATCGCTGAATATGAGGGAATGCCAGTACAAAAAGGTGTAGGACGATTTGGACCTTTTATAAAATGGAATAGCATTTTTATCAATGTAAACAAGAAATATGATTTTGATAATTTAAGTCAGGATGATATTGTAAAACTAATTGAAGATAAAAAGCAGAAGGACATTGATAAAGTCATTCACAATTGGGAAGAGGAAGGAATCCGTGTAGAAAAAGCTCGTTGGGGAAGATTTAATGTAATTAAGGGTAAAACCAAAATTGAATTACCAAAAACGGTTGATGCTCCAAAATTAACTTTGAAGGAGTGTATGGCTATGATGGAAGAAAAGACCAAAAAAGGTAAAAAGACCAAAGCCAAAGCTAAAAAATGATCCTAGAAGATTACCTATCACCTGTAAGGGACAGTATTTTAGAGGATCACCAAGAGTCACATTCTCAAGCCTTTGTCCATAATATTACCAAGCACACCGAAATGGAGGGGATTCCAGATTTGGAAGGTGCTCAATTGGCTCTTATTGGGGTAATGGAAGATCGTGGGGCTCATAATAATGAAGGTTGCGATCAATCTCCAGATACAGTTCGAGATTATCTCTACCCTCTATTTATTGGAAAATGGAATAGCTCCATAGTAGATTTAGGAAATATTTATAGCGGTGAATCTTTAACGGACACCCATGTAGCTGTAAAGGATGTTTGCCTATTTCTATTAAAAAAAGGCATAATTCCAATTTTAATTGGAGGAAGTCAGGACATTACCTATTCCAACTATAGGGCTTATGATGGATTGGAACAGACCGTAAATTTAGTTTCGATAGACCCGAAATTCAACTTAGGAAATCAAAACGAAACCTTAAATTCGGATAATTTCCTAAGCCATGTCATTCTGCAAAAACCGTATATACTTTTCAACTTTAGCAATATCGGCTACCAAACCTATTTTGTAAATCAGGATGAAATAGATTTAATGGAGAAGATGTACTTCGATGTGCATCGTTTGGGATTGTTTAGAGACGATATTAAGGAAGCAGAACCCATTTTAAGGGATGCTGACATTGTAAGTTTCGATCTTTCGGCAATTCGTCAATCCGATGCCCCAGGGAATCTAAATCACAGTCCAAATGGTTTTACAGGAGAGGAAGCTTGTGCTTTAAGTAGATATGCGGGAATAAGTGACAAGGTAAGTTCATTTGGAATTTACGAGCTAAATCCAGAATATGATAACCAAGGAAGAACGGCGCATTTGGTGTCGCAAATGATCTGGTATTTTATTGAAGGATTCAATAGTAGAAAAGGAGATTACCCATTCGGAACTAAGGATGAGTATGATAGATTTATAGTATTAATTAATGAAGGAGAGCATGAATTGGTGTTTTACCGCAGCAATTTAAGTGATCGATGGTGGGTAGAAGTGCCCATTAAGGAAGATAATAATTTGAACAGCAAAAGGCATAAGCTAGTGCCTTGTTCCTTATCGGATTATGCGAAAGCTTGCGAAAATGATATACCTGTAAGATGGTGGCAAGCACTGAACAAAACCCTATAAGAATGTTGATAAAAAGAAAATAATTCACGAATTTTTGCAAGTAAATAACAATTATTTGTTCAAAATTTTATCTTTGGAGATTCGAATGCTACCCTTAGCTTAAAAAGAACCCAGCGTTTATGAAGAAAATTTACGCTTTTGTTTTATTGTTATTGCCGATTTTTGGACTTGCCCAACAGGGTGTTCAATTCTCCCAATATATGTTTAACAAAATCTATTACAACCCAGGTGTCACAGGAAGTGGCGGGGCTATTTGTGTTAATCTATTAAACCGTAATCAATGGGTTGGGTTTGAAGGTGCACCAGTAACTCAAAACTTCAATGTAAATGCTCCAATAAAGGTATTACACGGTGGTTTAGGCCTTTCTGTAACCAACGATCAAATCGGCTTTTTTAAAAATATTGACTTTGGTTTGAACTATGCTTACCAAATGGATTTAGCTTCTGGAACCTTGGGAATTGGGCTAGGATTAAATTTAAAAAACAACTCCTTAGATGGAGCGATTTGGAAGCCTTCAGAAAATGATTTTTCCGATCCATCGCTTCCTTCAGGTACAACATCAAACCTAACATTCGATCCAAGTTTTGGAGTTTATTTTGAAAGCAGAGAATTCTGGGCAGGAGTTTCTATGGCCAATGTACTAGCTTCAAATTCGGTTTTTGATCCCTTTTCTGGTTCTAATGTGGTTAATTTTAATAATGCTCGTCATTATTATATTATGGGAGGATATAATTGGCGATTACCATCATCAAACTGGGTGATTATGCCTAGCACTTTAATAAAGACAGACCTCAATAGCTCACCAGGAGTTGACGTTAACATAATGGGAACGTACAATAACAAGATGTGGGGTGGCGTTACCTATAGGCTTCAGGATGCTGTAGCGGTAAATTTGGGATACCAAATATTACCTTCAGTGAAGCTCGGGTATTCATATGATGTAGGAACATCATCACTTTCTTCGCAAGGAGATGGTAGTCACGAAGTAATGTTGAGCTATTGTTTTAAAATAGTTATTCCTGTAGATCCTCCAGGAAGTAATAGAAACATTAGATTTTTGTAATATAGCAGACTTTTTCGCTATTAGTTGAAAATTAATAAGGTAGAATATGAAAAAACTAATTGTAACCACCATTGGAATAGCTATACTGGCAACCGCTTGTAATAGTAATCCTCACGGTGAATTAGTCGGAGTTCAAGATAGACCTGAGTATTATCCGTCCGAACCCTATGGAATGGTTTACATTCCTCAAGGATCATTTAATATGGGTAATTCCGATCAAGATGTTCCTTCTTCTCTAATCTCTCCGACCAAAACAGTTTCAGTTCCTTCTTTTTGGATGGACCAAACTGAAATTAGTAATAATGAATACCGCCAATTTGTGCATTGGGTTCGAGATTCTATTCTTCGCTATCGTTTAGCGGAAGATGGTTTGGCCGAAGGTTATGAATTCTTAGATGTAAATGAAGTTGAGGAACAATCATTCTTTCAAGAATATGTTTCGCTTAACTATCCAGATTCCATGCAAAAGACATTGAATTGGGATGCATTCATTGAATGGAATTACGAAAATTACCCTTCTGCGGAATACACTGAAATTATTGAAAGTATGTACCTCGCTCCAGAGGAAATGTTCAATGGTAGACGTATGCTTGATGCAAGACAGTTGAATTATGTTTACTATTGGATCAATAAGCAAAAAGCCGCCAATAAAGGAAACCGAGTAATTTATGATTATGACGATGCGGATCAGGACGGTAGCTATTTCTCCTACCGCGATTATATTAAAGAAAGCCAAGAAATTTCGGATAGAAGCTCCTTCTTTGAAAAAGGAATCATAAATATTTACCCAGACACCTTGTGTTGGGTACATGATTTTACCTATAGTTTTAATGATCCAATGCATGACAAATACTTCTGGCATCCATCTTATGATGATTATCCGGTGGTAGGAATTAGTTATGAACAAGCAAAGGCGTTCTCAAAATGGCGCTCAGACAGGGTATTGGAAATTATTCTTATTGGGAATAAGGTAATTCAGTATGACTCGTTACAAAACAGCTCAAATTACTTCACAAAAGATAAGTTTTACTCCAACCCTAAATATAAGAATCATCATCATATCCCATTCCCTGAATATGAACTTATCCCAATCGAAAAATGGACTTATCTAGTACATAAATCAGACAGTATTAACCGTCATAATATAAAGTCGTGTAAACAAAAATCAATGTTTTATCGATTTGGTACTGAAGATGTATATTGTTCAGAATTAATAAAGAATCAGGTAATGGTCGTTAATTCAATTGAGAATCACGTAAAGGGGTTAAAAGCCATCGCGCCGTTAGTGCCAAGTGATTGTCATACCTGCAAAGAACCTGTTGTATTTCATCTTACAGGAAACCTAAGAGAAATGACAAATAAAGC
>CAKZNE010000268.1 GCA_937129395.1 uncultured Cryomorphaceae bacterium
CACTAAATAGTTTTTTGAGTGTAAGCCTGTATATAAATAAGAAACTTTTTTAAAAATTTTTTTTTCTAATTTTAATTTATTTACAAAAAAAAATACAAAATTAAATTCTCAAATTTTGTTTCATTAAAAATTAGATTCCCAAATTTTAGAAAATTTTAAATTTTTGGACTTTTTAATAAATGAGGTTTCAAAGGGCTATAAATTTTAAAAGTATTACTTACCAATTTTATCCTCTTTTTAAGTCTATAATCTTTTGTTCTACACTAGAATTATTGTTTCAATATACCATTATTCCTTCTGCAATAGCATTTTTAATGGGGTTCTATTTAACTGTCATATTGAGTTTAATCTGATTCTATTTGACTAGTTTTAATTAGTTATTTAATCATTGAAACCCTCCATTCGAATGAGTTATCAAAGTGTTTTTAAATCCTTTCTCCTAGCAATAGTTATAACAAATCTCTTCACTTCCAACTACAATACCCAAGGCTCTATTCAAAATCATCTACAATATTTAGTTCAATTATGAGCTATTAATACTTATTATGAAGGATTTAATCCTGTTCCTAAAAAATACTTGGAAGGACTAAGAGCTTATTGCGATAAGCACAATATTATGCTGATTCTCGATGAGGTTCAAAGTGGATTCACCAGAGCAGGAAACTGGGCTTGCTGGCAAGAATATGGGGTTACTCCAGATATCAGCACTTATGCAAAGTCTCTAGGTTCTGGATTACCAATAGCTGCTGTTGTTGGTAGAGCAGATATTATGGATGCCGCCGCTCCTGGAAGTATTGGAGGAACGTATATAGGATCTCCAGTTTGTTGTGCTGCGGCTTTGGCAACCATCCAATTAATGAAAGACGAAAACCTTAATGAAAGAGCCAAATACATTGGAGCAATTATTATGGATAGAATGCGCGAAACCCAAAAGGAATGTTCAGCCATTGGCGATATTCGTGGTGTAGGTGCTATGATCGGAATAGAGTTCATTAAAAATGGAGATTACAGCCAAGCAGATAGTGAATTGTGTAGCCAAATTGTAAAAGGATGTGCTGAAGAAGGTTTGGTAATGCTTAGCGCTGGAATGAAAAAAAATGTAATACGAATACTTTCCCCGATTGTAATTACTGATGATGAGCTTCATAGAGGTTTAGACATTCTAATTCAACAAATAAAAAAATTCTCAAAATCTTAATATGAAGTCATTTACAATTGCGGGTATCCAAATGAAAGTTTCCGCTACGCATTCAAATGTTGAAATGATGAAGCTGAAATTGGATATATGCATGAACGTTTATCCAGCTGTGGATTTGGTTCTGTTCAGCGAATTGTGCGGTTATGGTCCGCTGACCTATTATGCCCAAGAAATGCCAGGTCATTTTGAAACTGAGATGCAAGCCATGGCCAAAAAACATAAAATTTGGCTTGTCCCTGGCTCTATTTTCGAAAAAGTTGAGGATAAAATATACAATACGGCTATTGTCATTAATCCTCAAGGAGAAGTGGTTTCAAGATACCGTAAAATGTTCCCTTTTTACCCTTATGAAGTAGGCGTAACCCCGGGATCAGATTTTTGCATTTTCGATATCCCTAATGTAGGGCGTTTCGGTGTTTCCATTTGTTACGATATGTGGTTTCCAGAAACAATTAGAACACTAGCCGTAATGGGCGCTGAGGTTATTCTTCACCCTACCATGACAGGCACCATGGACAGAGATATAGAACACTCCATAGACCAAACAATGGCCGCTGTAAACCAATGTTATTTCTTTGATATTAATGGATTGGATTCTGGTGGTATTGGTCGTTCCACTATTTGTGGTCCTGATGGTAGAGTACTATACCAAGCTGGTAGTACAGAGGAGATAATGCCAGTAGAAATTGATTTAGAAAGAGTAAAACAAAGCAGGGAAAAAGGAGTGATGCGTTTAGGTCAACCTTTAAAAAGCTTTAGAGATCATATTGGGGATTTTAGTATTTACGACAAAGATTATAAGCTGGATTATTTGGATTCCTTGGGACCATTAATCAAGCCCCAAAAAGTAGAACAATTAGCAGAACTTCATAAATTAGAAGGAAAAATCCAAATGCCAAGAGATCTTGTTTGATAATCAGAAATAAAATTCATCTTTAAAATAAAAATAGTTACATGGGAAATATGACTACAAAGAGGCCGAGAAAAACACCAAAACAAATTTTGAATTGGTTTGAAATTCCTGTCTTGGACATAAAGCGAGCTGTTTCCTTTTTTAACTATGTGTATGGGATGAAAATGGAAATAACCGAACTTCCAGAATATGCTATGGCGCCATTTCCAGAATCTACTGGTGTAGGAGGTGCTTTGGTAAGGGGGCAAGGTTGTGTTCCTTCAGAATCTGGAGCTTTACTTTATTTGAATGCGACAGAAAATATGGATATTATGCTCACCAGGGTAAAGGAAGCTGGAGGAAGAGTAATTATGGGAAAAACAGAAATTGCTGGAGATTCAGGATTCTTTTCACTTTTTGTAGATACAGAAGGAAATAGACTGGCCTTACATTCTAATCAATAATTGATGCTGAAAAAGAAACAGAATAGTGCCCCATTTTACAATATCGGTCAACTTAGAGTTACCTACTGGAATGAATTGAAATATGCCACAGGGGAATTAGCACGATGCCACCATGGATCTTCCAATGAAAAAAGACTGATAGACGAATCCAAAAATTTGTTGAAGCAATTAAGTGGGGTTGAAAAATATTTTGCCTTTCCTGGTTTATGGCAATTGGAGGAGTTAAAAGAATCATTAAGCCGACATGAACATCGGGCATTGGCCAATTCTGTTTCTGAAACCACCCAGCAATTGGTAAGTGATAGTTTTAGGAGCAATCCCAAATTTTTGGAAAATGAAGAAGGCTTAAGCACCGAAGATTTAACTCCGGGTGAAATTTCCAATTCATCAAAAAAGAATTATTTTGAAGTGCTTTTTGTAGAAGACATGACCAAGTCTGATGAACAAGCACTGAAAAAGAAAGTTTCGGATTTAAGGGAAGCAGATGAGCAATTTAGCTATGGCATTGTAGTTCAACATTCCTTTCAAGATGCCCTGGTGGCTCTTTTATTTAACCATAATATTCAGGCTGTAGTTATTCGATCTACTCCGCCCTATTCCGCTAAGGGATTGCCAGCTTTAATAAAGCCTTATATTCAAAAAGCCCTGGAGTTGGATATGTCTTCTCGCTCCGAAGTTGAACTGGGTCCAATTTTAGGAAAACTTTGCAAACAGTTCAGACCGGAAATTGAT
>CAKZNE010000269.1 GCA_937129395.1 uncultured Cryomorphaceae bacterium
TACTATCCGGATATAAGGAAAGTGTAAAGTTCGTTTTTGAAAGATCCTTCTGAAGTCCCATGGTGAGGAACAAGCCATTTTCAATTCTTTCTGGATAGGCAATTAGTCTTTTTGAAGCAATATCACCTCCTATACTTAAGATGTAGTTTTTACCATAAGGAACCAAGGTATAAAGCACTTCTCCAGGTTCCCAAACATCTTTTTCAGAATCTAATACTATGGCGATGTAGTCTGTTAAGGATTTATAAACCGCCACTGTTAAATAGCCCTTTTTAATGTAAATTCCTTCAATATCGTCATAGGTTTTTGACAATGAAATATTTTCCAGACTGTCTAAATCCAAGTTGGGACGTGGGTAAAGAAGATTTAATTCCGAATTTTTAAATTCAGTAATTTTTACGGGATCTTTTAATATTTCTGCGGTGGCGCCATTATCCAAGCCGAAGATTTTGCAATGATTGTCATTTAACCCAAGGAGGAGTTTATTTAAAAGGACAAAACAATCATATTCTGACTCTAACTTTTCAGCTTTGATACTCGTTTCGGTAAATATTTCCTTGAAGGTTTTCTTATTTTGTTTATAGGATGGGGTTTTCTTAATTTTTTTATGAAGGAACTTTAACTCTGTAGAGCAGGTGCAGGATTCTTGGCCATAAGCGGGTTTAAGAAATAAACAAAATAATAGAATAATGCTAAGGAATGAGATACGGTTTTTTGACATTAAAGATTTATAAATTGATTATTTGTCTTCCTTTTGTTTGGCTTTTTTAGCCATGGCTTCCCTTTCTTTTTTCATATAGCCTAGTGCCCAAATTAGGACTCCAATCCATAAAATTCCTTGGCCAAAGGGATAAATAGCATCAAGAGCTTCTATTGGGAATTTATCTTCAGATATCCAAAGAAATGCTCCAATTACCAGGATAATAAAACCTATGTTCTCCGCTTTATTCGTTTTTTTCATTTGTTGTTTTTATACTCTTTCTAATTCTATAAAAGGCTTTTTGGGAAGATCGGTTGTAATTCCATCTCCAATATTAATTTTACCACCTTCCAAAACAATTCCCATAATGCCAGATTTCCGAATAAGTTTTCCTTTTTCACCCTCCTCCAAAACCGCATTCATCAAACCTTTTTTAAACCCATCTAATTGATAACAAGGATTTCGCAAACCAGTTATTCTAATTTTCACCAAGGGACCAATATTTAAAATAGTGTCTTTTGGTAAAGTCAAAAGATCAATTCCTTGGGTGCAAATATTTTCTCCAATATCTCCTGGTTTTAAATCAAATCCTTTTTCCTTCAATTCTTCAAAAAGCTCAGAATGAATCAAATGAACCTGTCTCAAATTTGGTTGATCAGGGTTTTTAGCTACTCTGGATCGATGTTTTACCTTTTCACCACAATGCGCATCTCCTTCTACGCCTTTACCTCTAAGTAAAATTAAAGAATCACAATTTTGTTTGCTGAAAGAGTGAGATCTACTCTTACTTAAAGCTATTATACATGCGATTTTTGAGGCTTTATTAAAAATGCGAAATGGATTTTGGTTCAAAAACTAAATCTACATAAATTCAACTAAGAAAGGTCGGTTTGAAGCTTAGGTTTTTGATTTTTATTCAAAATCTAAACCCCAAATTGCCGCAAATGATGATCGTAATGTTTCCATTTTAAAATGGCCCATTCCTGCGGTTTTACCATCCCAAAATAGGAGTGAGGGTTTTTGGTGCACTTTTCGGGACCACCTTGGTAAAATCTATGAATTAACTCAATTGATCTTGATTTTTCCTTATCAAAATTATCTCTTTTTAGGGGCAAATGATGGTGTCTATATTTTTGATAATTCGAATCCTGCCAGTCCTAATTTTATATCGAAATTTGAACATGTTCGCTCTTGCGATCCGGTTTTTGTCAGCGATGATGTTGCTTATGTGACCTTGAATGGCAATGGCGGCTGCGCTGGTTTTGAAAACCAGTTAGACGTTTTG
>CAKZNE010000270.1 GCA_937129395.1 uncultured Cryomorphaceae bacterium
ATCGCAATATCAGCAAAATGATCAAGCCTTGCCTTATAAGCCCTAAATTGCAACTGAATGGTATCGTCGATATGGGCAGAAAGATCAACAAATTTTTGCTTCCAACTATCCTTACTCGAAACCTGGTTTTCCCCTGGAATAATTTGTATTCGACTCCAAGAATTTCCGTCATTAATAAAAACAGCTAACTTTATAATATCTTTACCATAACTGTGGTGCCAAAATCTCAATTCTGGACTGGTTAATCCATTTAAATCTATTAAAGGGCTAGTAATAATTGCGCTATCGCCGATTACGGATTCAGAATAAATATATTTGCCATTCCCTGAGGTGTGATCGCTATAAGGGCCAGTATTCACCTGTATAGTTCTACCCCTTCCTGTTGTCCAGGAATATCCGTTGGTTGTTCTTGACCAACAATTGCTAATTTTTCCATACCCATTAGGAGTTTTAGGAATCCAGCCTACACCTTCAAAATCTTCTTTTAATGGTGCATAAATTAAATGGCAACCTGCAGAATCTGAAACTGGGCCATGCCAAAAGCTTAAATCTCCTGGACCGCAACTGTCTCTAACATAGAAGTCAAAAGTAGAATTAAAGTTATGGGATAAAGCTAAAAAGGGGGTAGTACTGACCCCTACCTTGGTCCCGGTACCAAGGGCAAAACCTTTGGGCCCATATTCAACTTGCCAATTATTAGCACCTCCAGGAGTCCATGATAGTTCAGCATATTGCGATGTCATATTAGAGACGTTCAAAAAAGTAGATGGTAGGCAAGAAGGAAGAGGAACATGGGTGGCCTTTATTACCCAAGTATGATTTAATATTTTATGGGAATAATTACAACCGGAATTTGATGTTATCCTAAAAGCATGCAATTTAAATTGTGTTCCACCTGCTGGAACAACACCATTGGCAATTTTCAAATTTGTTCTTGAATAGGAATGTACTCCTTGTTGCAAGGAAAATGTATCACTTATGTTTGCTTCCTTAATCCCTGTTGTAATGCATTCTAAATAGGACCATTGTTCATATATTGAATTGGCACCTGCATCAAAATCATAGAAAACATCAATACTTGTTATATATCTGCCGGCAGGAACGTTAAGTGCTAGAAATGCTGGGCATTGGGAACTAGTGATTGTCGATTTACTAAAATTTTTATTCGATTTTATATCACCTAAATTATAGGTTGTAGTCGTTGTTATTTGAGCTTTGGCTCCAAAGGAAAATAAGGCCAAGCAAAATACAAGGGAGAAAATTCGGATTTTCATTTTATAGAATGTGAAGTTGTAAAAAACAAAGCTTTATTCTGTTCCTAACTCTTATAAAAAGTCCCATTCTAATGTGTAATTATAAATTGTTTCTTAATATCTAACTTTTCGCCGTGCAAGCGAATAAAAAATAAACCACTTGGCAAATCCTGGGTATCAATTTGTAGTAAAGCTGATTCTAATTCATTTTTATTCAAATCCATTTTCCTTATTAATTTCCCTTTGGAATCATAAACTTCAAAGAATTCTGGATTGGATTCAACATTCTCCCATTGAACATTTAAAATATCCTTGGCTGGGTTAGGGTAAATCTTCATTTTACCAATCTCTTCTAATTCCTCAAGACCTATTTGATTGAGTTGTTTTGCAAGAGTATCCTTTTCTCCACAATTATTTTCGATAATCAATTTCACTAAATAGGATAAACTTTGAGTGGAATAATTATGCACTGGTGTTAAGGAACCTGTATTGGTAAAACCATCTCCAAAATCCCAAATAAAACTACTGGAATTTTTCGTCAGGGATCCATCAAATTGAATGCTCATTCCAGTTCCCGATTTACTAAGAATTAAATAATCCCACCTCGCTTCGAGTGTGTCGCAAACAGAAATCGGGATAATCATGGAATCAACATTTTCGCAAAATGAAAACACCTTAAGTTTAACATCATAGGTTCCTGCAGCTGGAAAGGAAAAAATCGGTGAAGTGGAATTGGAAACTCCCAAGCCATCAAAATCCCAGATCAAAGAATCTGCAATTATACTAGTGGAAGCAAAACTTGTGGTTAGTGCCTGGCTATTAAAAACAAAATTTGCGGAAGGTTTGGGACAAGGAATTGTTGTTGTATTGTTGCTTTGAAGGGCGCTTTTAATACCTGATGTACAGCTATCCAAAATTTCAATTACATAAGTTGTATTTGGTTTCAGATTGCTAAGAGTATAGGGGCTTGTCACGTTCTTCAATAAAACCCCACCAGAACTCACTCCAAATTCATGGTACCTTAATTGGGTTAATCCTAGATTAACAGAAGTCCATGTCAGATCAACCGAATTGGGTGTGACATTTGAAAAGGATAAATTTTGTGGTGCAAGGCAAGGAACCCATTGTTCCCTTATTCCAATATCATCTATTGCAATGTCACCTCCAATTCCCGAATTAACACCAATGAAAATCAAAGAAATGGTGTCCCCAATAAATGCAGATAAATTTATGGAATCTGCTTCCCATGATGAAGTTGACGAACCACTACCTGGGCCTAATTCGGAAAAAATTATGGAAGATCCAGAACCATTATCTATAAGTATGACTAGGCTATCTATGAAATCTCCGTTAAGGCTTTTCTGAAAATGAAAAATGGGAGAAACCATGTTATTGGGGATGTAAATTTTAGGAGATTTAATGTTGGCCGTGCCCATTCCTCCTCCTGAAGCTTCACGGTAAATATAATTACTACCAGAAAAGGCTCCAGGAGGACCAGTTGATGTTGAGGTAGTTAGACCACTTCCTGTTCCCCATTGCTGTGTAATTCCAATATCCCTGAACCAACATTCATTAATTTTGTTACCTAGATTATCTAAACCAGTGCCTGGCACCCAACTAATATCTTCAAAATCTTCTGCCCAAGGAGCCGAAATGATTGGACATCTTGTGGAGGAAATTAAAGGCCCTTCCCAAAAACTCACATCTCCAAAGCCACAACTGTCCTGAACATAAAATTCATAATTCAATAATGAATCTAAACCGGTAACCAAAATATTTGAATTATTGGTTGAAAGAAAAATAAAGGGGGAAGATGAACCGGCAACCCTATATTTCACTTGCCAGTTTGTAGCACCCGAGCCTATCCATGATAAAAATACACTACTATCAGAAGTTGCAAATTCAGAAAAATTTGATGGCCTAAAACAGTTAGGAGAGTTCCCAATCCAAATATCATCTATTGCCATATTAGCATCATCGCCTGCCGCGAATTTAAATGCTCTAAATCTAATTTTAATAGTATCACCAATGTAGGCCGAAAGATTAATTATTTGCTCCTGCCACAAAGATGAGGAGGATGAAATATGCTGAGGTCCCAATATGGTCAGTTCATTACTCCATGAATTACCGTCATGAATCAGGACGCTCATTTTCTCGATATCTACACCGTACATATGTTGCCAAAACCTTAATTCGGGATTGCTGAGTGAGGAAATATCAATCCAAGGCGAACTTATGGTTGTACTGTGAGATGTCCCTCCTTCTGAATAAATAAATTTTCCGAAACCCGTTGTATGATCCGAAAATGGTCCAGAATTAATGGCAGGAGTAAAACCCTGGCGGGTGGTCCAAAAAAAACCACTTGAATTATTTCTTTCCCAACAACTGTCAATGTTTCCCATATTTATTGCTGTCCATCCTGGACCTTCAAAATTCTCTATAAATGGTGCATTAACTAAACCGCAATTGGTTGTGGCCGAAATTGGTCCAAACCAAGAGCTTATGTCATTGATAGCACAACTATCTCGAACATAAAAGTCATAGGATGTATTGGGGGTTAAACCATTTATTGTGGTGGGGTTAGTGTTTGTCGTTACGATTGTACCTCCACCAGTTGAAAAGCCAACTGGTCCAAATTCAATTTGCCAATTTAAAGAGCCACCTGACACCCAGGATAAATCAACTGAATTTGGTAAGATTGACGCCACTATTAAAGCCGTTGGTGGAGGACAAACCAGGCTATTAGGCTTGATTTTTGAAAACATTTTCATTGTTTCATCGCTGAAGGGCAATGTTTTTGAGTTCTTAAGCTCATCTAGAATTTCATGTTTTTTATAATCCAAAATTCCAGATTTATCGCTTCCTTCACTCAGGATTGGAAGGAAAAAAATTAAAAGACCTAAATACAAAAAACACTTTTTAATCATTTGGTTGAGATTTATAGAGATTAACTTTTGCGAACAGGAAACTTCAGGGTAAAATTATAAAACCAAAGGGGAATTTCAGCCAAAAGAAAAAATCAATTTACAATAATGACTTGGGGAAATATCTAGTGTTTTTTAGCGCAATTTGGTTTCCTTTGAAACTAAGGCCTCGGGTGCTATTCAACATTCTGCCTGAATCGATTTGAATTAAGCCCAGCACATTCAATTTATTTCAATTCCTTGACTAATGGAATTGAAATAAAAAATGGGGATTTAAAGAATCCCCATTTTTTGAAATTAATATAGTTGACAAAATATTTAATGCTTCACTACAAATTGCTGTCGGATATCAACGTCGAGCCCTCCCATTCTTAAAAGGTAAACACCATTGGCAAGTTTTTCGGTATTAATTTGAATCAAACCAAAATCCTTATCGGCTTGAGGCAAATCAGCTTTCATAAGTAGTTTCCCGCTTAAATCATAAACCTCATAAAAGGATGGGTCTACTTTATTGGCCTCCCATTCAATTTTGAGAATATCCTGAGCCGGATTTGGATAAATCTCTATATTTGGCATTTGAGCAATAGTTTTTAAAGCATCATGTTTTTTAATAGTAATTATAATACTATCCGATCCTTTACATCCTTTTGAATTGGTAACTTCTACCCAGTACAACGTATCTCCCAATGGCATTTTAGAGCCATCTATTGTAATTTTCTGACTACTTCCATTGGTACTCCACTTATACCCATTAAATACTCCAGCATCCAAATTTAAGCTTGCATTGTTTTTTAGTATTTTATCTGCTCCCAAATTGGGTTTGGGTAAGCTGTTTACTGTTAGCAATGCCCCTTGGGTGGTATCTGCTTTTTTACACTCTTTTTGGGTAGCTATTAGTCGATAGTATTTTTTGTTAATTGCTTTGGTTGTAAGGATGGGGCCTTCTTTGGGTACAATATCTTTCCAGGTATTTTTATCTGTACTCTCTTGCCATTGATAATCTAAATCTACACCCATTATTGTGCTTTTAAATAGGGCATTATCATTTTGGCATACACTGGTATCTTTGGGTTGTTTAAATACACTTACTGCCGATTTTAAACCTGACAATTCATAAGGGCCCAAATCTATCTTAGCCCCTTGGATTCTTAAATTTCCATCCAAATCATATTTGGGAAGGGGAATTAAATGATTGCTTTGATCTCGGATATTGGTT
>CAKZNE010000271.1 GCA_937129395.1 uncultured Cryomorphaceae bacterium
TAGCAAAGGATGGTGAAATTTTTAAAGTTGGAAAAGCCACTTTTACCCTTTTGCATACTCCTGGTCATACTCTAGAAAGTAGCTGTTTTTTATTAAAAGATGAGACCAATAAAAACCAGGCAATTTTTACTGGAGATACACTATTTATTGGAGATGTAGGTAGACCAGACCTTGCACAAAAAAGTACCGAAGGACTTACCAGGGAAAAACTAGCTTCCTACTTATATACTTCCTTAAGAGAAAAAATAATGCCTTTGGATGATGATCTAATCGTATATCCGGCCCATGGTGCAGGAAGCGCCTGCGGAAAAAATATGAGCAGCGAAACTTTTGATAGTTTAGGAAATCAAAAGAAAACCAACTATGCATTAAAAGCGGATTTGACCGAAGCGGATTTTATAAACCAAGTATTGGATGGACTGCAAGCTCCTCCACCCTATTTCCCAAAAAATGTAAAAATGAATATTGAAGGATATGACTCTTTCGATAAAGCGATGAGCCGAGGAAATAAGGCTTTAAGTGTTGAAGAATTTGAACTTGTGGCCAATGAAACAAATGCCCTTATTTTAGATACAAGATCCAAGGATGATTTCGCAAAATCATTTATTCCAAATTCCATTTTTATAGGTATTGATGGCAGTTTCGCCGTTTGGGTGGGAACGCTAATTCCCGACCTAAAACAAGAAATATTATTAATTACGGAAAAAGGTAAAGAAGCAGAAGTAATTACAAGGTTAGCAAGAGTTGGATATGACCATGCCATTGGATATTTGGATGGAGGTTTTGAAAGCTGGGAAAAATCGGGTAAAGAAGTGGACAGTTTAAAATCCATAACAGTAGACCAACTCATAGAAGTAAAAGCATTGAACCCAAAAACTAAGGTTTTAGATGTAAGAAAACCAGGAGAGTTTAGCGCGGAACATGTAGAAGATGCCATTAATACACCATTGGATTTTATTAATGAAGCTATGGGACAAATTGACAAGGATAAGGACTATTTGATGCACTGTAAAAGTGGTTATAGATCCGTAATCTTTGGATCCATACTCAAAGCTCGTGGTTATACCAAGCTTACAAATATTGAAGGCGGCTACGAAGCCATTTCGGATTCAAAAGCTTTTGTTCTTACAGATTATGTTTGTCCCTCTACCCTAAAAGCATAATATGTCTTGGCTGTTTTCCAAAAAGAAAATGATTAGGGAGTTTACAAGCAGAGGAGCCATTATTTTGGATGTAAGAAACCCTGGAGAATTTGCAGGTGGTAGAATTGAAGGATCTCTAAATATTCCACTTGGAGAATTGGCAATTAAAAAAGAAAGTTTAGATAAGTCCGTTCCCATAATTGCCTGTTGCGCTGCAGGTATTCGATCTGAACTGGCAAAAAAGACCCTCATTAAGGACGGGTTTGAAGTTATAAACGGTGGTGGTTGGCGGAATCTGAAAGCTAAATTGGGGGATTGAAATACCTAGGTTTTGGTTTTTGAAGTTTAGATTATCCTCTTTAAACATTATCGGGGCATATTTTGCCAATGCTAAATTCGCCACTCCTGCCTTAAAAACCATTTAATGTTTTTTAACTTTTATTCGCGCGTTATTATTTATATATTATTTTAATTACTTCTCCGCTTTCAAGTAAAACCTTAGCGTCTATTGTTTCTTTTTGTCCAATTATTGAAAATGATATTTTGGCATCACCCCTCGAGGATACGGAACCACCCAAAAGAAAACCATAATAATTTATTTGTCCAATTCGATTTAGTAGCTCAGTGTCGTTTTCAACATATTCTTTTGTTGTTGCAAATGCCTCGGAGCTTTTAAATACCGTCGTTCCTAAAAATGCAAGGCCAATCCAAAATACAATACAGAATGTCCAAAAGTGAAGTAAATAAGAAAACATAAACTCAAACATTGCGAAATGATATTTTAGAAGCCCTTTTCGTTTACTAAGAATCCTTTTGAAGGACCTGAATGGATTTGGAAATTGATTCTTAGTTTGCTTATAATTTATTATCCACCCCATTACCCCGAGTGCCAAAATTGGCGGACCAAAATAGATGCCAATAAATGCAAAAGGATAAATTGTCGCAACTGCCAGAAAGAATCCCACAATCCACAAAAGGCAACCTACTAAAATCAGTACTTTATGTTTTCTTACTATCATTTCCTAAGGCGGGGATTCGTTTTGGTTTAAGTGTCTAATTTGCAAGGTAGCAGAATTAAAAGATACTAACTCAGTTCGTCATACCTCCACGGCTTCCTTTTTCAATTTGTTTCGTTGGATTTAAATTACATGATAAAATGCAGAATAATAGAGACAAAATTAAGAGTAATTTACATTTCATTTTTTAATGTTTGCTAAGCTAAGTCACACCTGTTATAACCGTCCTATCGTCACTTCTTCGAGGCCTTTATTTTCTTACTATGCCTTCAACTTTAATACAAGCATCTCGTTTATGATGATAGGTCAAGGCATGAAATAATACTCCTTGAATTTTCACTTCATCGTTTTCAAATACTTCTATTTCCGAATTTCCAATATTCAAGTGCAATTCTTTAACATTGACCAATTCCTTCCAATCCTTATTTGCTTTTACCGATATTGGTTCTTCAATTTTTAAAATAAATGTTTCAAGACTATCCCCATTTGGAAGAAGGTATTTAATTTTTATAAGCCTTCCTTCGAATTGATATTCTTTCAAATATTCCAAGGACTCATTTGATTGAGCAATTCCATTCAAAGTCGAAATAAGGAGTATTGTTATTGTGATTATTCTTTTCATTTGCCACTTATTGCATTTGTCAGCAGGTCGTTTTTTTAGTTTATTCATTATTAATGTTGACAGCTCAAATACCAAAATCTGATAGAAGGTAACCCCAATTATTAACACTCCAATCAAGTATAAGTCTGAATCGCTAATGAAACTTAATCCAATTGAATTAACGAAAAAACAAAAAGCTGGTACTGTGTCGTAGATAAAATCACCTGTTGCCATTTGACTTATTCCTGATTCATTTGTCCAATAAATAAAACTAATTAAAGTCCAAAAAAGCATTCCTAAAAATGGCAATCGCAAAGTTTTACGAATCTGAATATTCGGAATACAGGTCAACCAAAAAAGGAAACAGAAAAACATATGAAGCGGAATAACTTCAATAACATCATTTGTATTCCACTCATATCCCTTGTCATTATTTGCAATTCCACCAATTAAATTAACCATTGTAAATATGATTAGTGCTACTAATGCTATGGATGCGTTTCGTTTCATTTGGTAGGACCTACAAGGTTTAATGTAAAATGCATTTAACACATTTTACATAGTATTATGTGTTTTTTGTTTCTTTTAAATATTGGTCAAACGAATGAAATTTATTCAGTTTGCCAGACTTCTCAACTTCTATATACATGCCTGGATTATTAAGAAGTCCAGACAATATTAGGTCTCGATTTATTGAATCTGTTACAGTTTTTACTACATCAATTAAAGCTCCTTTCTCTTTAAATCTAAAATGACACTCTCCATCATCATGAGTAGATAAACTTCCAAATCCAATCAATTCAATTTCAAAATCGATTAGACCAAATTCATCTTCTCGTTCGAAAAAAGACCTTAATTCTTGAACTGTTTTCCAATCAGGAAATTCTTTTTCAGTCGCCCATCCATATTTCTTGTAATTAGAAGCTCCTATACTAACCAATTTAACCCTTAGCTTTTCGTTAATCGCCTTTAATCCATCAAGAGTTGAGAATTCTCCCAAATAAAGCTCAAATTCATTCTTCTTTTCTTTATATAAGTAAACTGTTGGATTCATTTTCAATTTCACAAAACAAGCAAAAATAATTACCAGCAAAATTTTCCCCTCGATGGTTTATGGTAAAATTAAAAGAATTAATCTTTTCAACAAGAAATGAGGTTCAATACTAAAACCGGGTCCAGATTAGTAGGCCAATCCAAATCCCAAATAAGCCATCCAACTAAAAAAATTAAAAAGAAAAATCCGCTTTCCCAAAAAATGGGTGTTTCGTAAGGTGTCAAATCGAAACCGGCTTTATTTTCTCCCTTTTGGCAATTCTGTTTTCAATATCATTAACTCACCTTTCCTATTTCACTTTACATTCAGTTTTTACTACACAAAATACTTCTCAATAACCCAATAAAAACTATAATTTGTCCAATTGGCTCTGTAGTCTCTGCCCTTCATCATCGAATTGACCATAGAATTCCAGACAATCTTCAAGAGAACCCAAACTGTTCAATTTTGGCAATATGTCTTCCTCAAAGTCCTTTTTAAGTTCACTCTTAAAATCAGACAAATCCGTCTTGTTAGTCAGCCGATATCCAAGCCACCCGTCCTTTCTATATTTTTGATTATTCCTTTTGGTTGAGAGATAGGCGTCTTCTCTTAAATCTGTTGTTAGGTCAAAATAGGAGGGCTTTTCATTTTTTCCATCCTTTAATTTTTCGGTAAGTCCTATACCAATATTGAAGCAAAAACTCAATTCGTCTTTTGTATTCCATTGTGAATTTTGTAAGTTAATTAGGATAAAAAAGTCAATTTTAAATTTCCACCAAGTTTGGCCCGAAGTACGAAACCCCTCATCCTTAAGTTTCGGTTTCAAATAGGTTTTTATGATTTCCTTTTGCTTGTCTTTTGCAGTCATCTTTTTATCATTTTACAGCTTAGGAACTTGTAAAAGCACCTTTTCCGTGCAGCTTGTTAAACATCCTTGGTTATGTTCTTTTATTTATTAAAAAGCAAGGTAGTATCCGAAACGATGGTAATATGCTCTATTGAATCCCCCTTAAGACGATCAGCTTGCCAATCACCAAGAACTTTAATAAGCAAGCTTGTATCTGTTATCGACATAAGTTTAAATGTCCCCCTTGTTCCATAGAGTTTTTCAATTCCGTTCCATGCACCACCTCTAAATGAGAAGGAATTCAACTCATCGTCATTTTGCAAATAATAAATCCTTTCCAATTGAAAATCTTGTTTGCAATGGAAAAGAGTTTTCCGCCAAGAAACAGCATCTAAGGCACCTTCAATATCATCCTTTTTTGTCAGTTCATAAATAGTCTGCTTTCCTTTCCCTATTTCCAAGTAGTTTTCAATGGATTTTGATTTCACCAAAGAGGAGTTTGCATGCACAGTGGTTTCAATTTCAGTGACAAAATTCAATTCAAGGGTATCCGATGCAGGTCCACAAGCCATTGCGGAAATAACAATTAATGATGTAGGCCAAATTGAAGAGAGGGATAGTTTCATTTCATTGGGGCAACTTCTTGTTTTTGGGTAAACGCTAGTTTTTTTTTTTCTCCTTAGGTCGATATAGAGCTATCCACAGGTCTGGATTCGTTGACACAACTTCCATATTTAACCTATCCGCAAAACGGAAACCTAGTTATTACGGTGTCGTTGTAATTTATTTATTGACCATTGCAATTCATCTTCTTCAGCCTTATATCCGCTAATTTCTCCGTATGTTGAAAAATTTGAAATATTAAACCCTTCCTCAATATCATTATACCATAAAACAAGGTCACTAATTATGGCAATAACCCAAAAACCTCCACCTTCCTTTCCAAATTCCTTTTCAACCCATTTTTCTGGTTTAATTGAAATCCTTTGCCAATAGTCTAATTGAACTCTTGTCATTTGTTTAAGCCCATTTTCAATTTCCGAATTCAGTTCTTTAATTGTTATTGGTTTCCAGCTTTGCATATTCAATCCTTCTGTAAGCATTCTTGTTCAAATCTGAGGGAAAGGAACGCCATTGCATTTATTAATTTAATTTTTTGTGAAATAATTCTACAGTAATAGCACCCAAATAATCGTTTTCTCCTTAGGTAGATATAGAGTCATCCCCAGCTCCGGGTTCCTCAACACAATTTCCATTTTTGGCCTTTTGGCAATACGGAAACTTGGTTATTGTATACTGTATTTATTTTTCTAAAGTTAAGCCAAAGTCTTTCATCTGAAGAAAATATCCTATGATAAGTTTTCCATCTTCTAGAAAGTGCTTTGTCCTTATTACATAGTTTTTACACTTTAGATAATCTATCAAATTAGTGTTTGTTTTTTTAATATCAGAATCAAATGTTAGCGAAGTGGGAAAGGTTGAATGATTTGGATTTTCAGTATGAATGTATACACCATCGTCCCAACCGTCATTTTCGTAAATTTCAATCCAATATTGAAAAGGCCTTTCAAAGTCACCCAATTTAGTTTCGATTTTTTCAGCGATTAAAAACAAAGCGTCCAAATGTTGTACCCTTGATTTCCAGCTTCGGTTTCCTAAACCTGTATTGTCGATGTGGAAATGGAATAAATCAAACCATGCATTTTCACCTTTAAACGAAAGGTTTTCGGGATTAAAAGAATTGTCAAGGTTTCTATAGTATCTTCTTAGGCCTCTTTTCTTTTTCATGGAAGTTTATTCAGGTTACCACCAACGGCTTTTATGCTACGTTTGCAACTCGAAAGGAGCTTATTCCATTTACAAATTGTTGCGTTGTCCGTATATTTTTAGGTAGACATTGGATTCACTTGGATTTGTCCCCCGATAGCTTTTAAAACTTTCATTATGGTTGCAAATTGAGGTTTAGCTCCATCGGATAATGCCTTGTACAAACTGGGTCTGCTCAATCCAGTTTCTTCAGCAATTTTGGTCATTCCGATAGCTTTTGCGATATGTCCTATTGCATTAATTACATCGGAATTATCTCCATCTTCCAAAACGGTATTGAGGTATTCTGCAATCATTTCTTTACTCTCTAAATAATCTGCTATTTCAAATTTTGAGGTGCTCATTTTCTATTTTTTTAATTTTTTCCAAATTTCTTTCGCTTTCGTAATGTCTTTTTGTTGAGTTGATTTATCTCCGCCAATCAAGAGAACAATTATTCTTCCGTCTTTTTCTTTGAAGTAAATTCGGTAACCTTTCGCAAAATTTATTCTCATCTCTCGAATACCATCACCAACAGTTTTACAGTCACCAAAATGTTCGTCCGTTTCTAATTTTTGAATTCTAAACAAAATTTTAGCCTTTGCCTTAAAGTCTTTTAGCCTTCTCAGCCATTTGTCGAATTCAATTGTCTTCTCAATAAAAAACATAAACACTGTATCTACTTAGATACAAATTTAGCAATAAAATTGAATTGAACCATTTTGAATTGGTTATTGGTTGAGTGCGAAAATCCACCTCAATAACTAAGTTTTCATTTTGCTGATAGGCCAAAAATGGGAACTTAGTTATTCCCTATGCTCTTTTATTTTTTAAAAAGCAAGGTAGTATCCGAAACGATGGTAATATGCTCTATTGAATCCCCTTTAAGACGATCAGCTTGCCAATCACCAAGAACCATAATCAGCAGGCTTGTATCTGTTATCGACATAAGTTTAAATGTCCCCCTTGT
>CAKZNE010000272.1 GCA_937129395.1 uncultured Cryomorphaceae bacterium
ATTATTTAACCAACATATTATACCTGAGGTAAAAAACAACATCCGATTAAATACCGAGGTAACCGAAATAAATCATAGTTCGGAACAACTACAGGTTAGCACTAAAAGCAATGGAAATTATATATCAGATAAAATAATTCTTACTGTTCCAATAACTATTTTACAAGACGAGGATATTAATTTCATTCCAAAACTTCCAACCGAAAAAACAAGTTCTTTCGCGAAAATTGGCATGGGTGCAGGGATGAAGGTGTTTTTAAAATTCAGCCAAACCTTTTATGATGGAAACATTATTGGCGGAAAAATTTGTGCTGCTTATGCCGATGAAAGAGAAGGAAAAACAGGACAAGATCATGTTCTATTGGCTTTTATCATGGGAGAGCAAGCAGAATATTTGAGTAATTTAAATACCGATCTGGAAATTGTTAATGAACTATTACAAGAATTAGATTTAATGTATAACGGTAAAGCCACTCAATACTTTGAGAAGGCACATGTGCAAGATTGGACTAAAAGTCCTTTCATTAGAGGAGCTTATTCCTACAGCAAAGTTGGAATTGGAAATGCACGAAGCATTGCTGCCGAAAGCATTAACGATCGCATCTTTTTTGCAGGAGAAGCTTTCAATTTGAATGGGCATCACCAAACTGTTCATGGGGCAGCCGAATCTGGGATTGAAGCTGTTGCAGCCATTTTTAGAACGATAAAAACTTAATATGAAATACTTTAGCTTTTTAATTTTACTTATTTCCAACCTTACTTTATCCGCACAAGAGTGGAATCTTAGCGGGGCTTACCAATATATTTATTCACCAGAATGGGATAAAGCTATCCAACGATATAATTTTTCACGTCCATTTTTGGATGAGGTCCAACCCCTATTAGTTCATGGAACTTTTTTAGAAACAAGCTACTTTTTTAAGAATGAAAAAAGAATCCAATCGGGAATCAAGATTGACTATGGTTTTACAAGAAGCAGTGCTGAGAATCCTGAGTTAGATATAGCTTTTCACCTGCATCAAATTGGTTTGGGATATGCCTTTAGATACTCTTTCCAAAAGAAACCGAAAAATATAGTTCTGGAAGGAGATATTACAATATTCTCAACCATTTTAAGTAAAAGGATAAACCAAGAAATTGAAATGATTGATGAAGAAGCAAAAAGGGCTTTGGGAATTGGTGGAAGCTTGGGCTTTAAACTTTTGTATTTGATAAAGACTGAACATAAAATAAAAATTTCTCCCTTTGCTGGTATCTCCTATTCTCCATATCTGAGTTCATCAGAATCGGAATCGATTTTAGACCCAACCATTAGCGTAAACGGTACAGGGGATATTCATTTATTAAGTTGCCAACTCGGTATTAGAATTTCCTTCAAAAACTCAAATTAAGTCGTTCATTATTGTCAAGAATTAAGAAGGCCCTGAAACATAAAATTCAATTTCATTTAACTCATTCTTGTAATATGAGAAAATATAAATCTTCCTTACCAAACTTGATGATTTTTATCTCCCTACTTTTTTTCATTGCTGTATACGCTTGTAAAAAAGATGAGGAATCTCCCAATAGCGTTTTTACCCCCACTTCCACCCCGAACATCCTCTTAATTATTGCCGATGATTTGGGTAAAGATGCAGCCAGTGGCTTTTCGGAAGGAAGTATAAAACCCAGCACCCCCAATATCGACGCCCTAAAAACCTCTGGTATTAGTTTCACAAATTTTTGGGTTTATCCAACCTGCTCTCCTACACGTGCCTCAATTATTACGGGTAAATATGGTTACCGAACTGGTGTGAAATGGGCCAGTGATGAGATGAACCTCTCCGAAACAATCCTACAGAAGTACATTAATGACAATGGTTCAATTAATTACAAAACAGCAATTGTTGGTAAATGGCATTTATCAGGGAACAATACATCCCTAAATCCAGAATCCTTGGGGTTAGATTATTATGCAGGAATATTTACAGGAGCCGTTTCCAGTTACTATAATTGGCCATTAACAGAAGATGGAATAAGTTCGAATGAAAATCAATATTGCACCAAAAAACTTACAGATTTAGCAAAAGATTGGCTGTCCCAACAAAACGACCCTTGGTTTCTTTGGTTAGCATACAATGCTCCCCATACGCCGTTTCATGTTCCTCCAAACGCCATGCACAATCAAGGGAATTTACCTGCCTATGTTGACGGAGTTAGTCCAATGCCTTATTATATGGCGGCCATTGAAGCTTTGGATTTTCAAATTGGAAAACTATTAGAATCCTTATCGGAAGTAGAAAGAGAAAACACCCTAATTATTTTTATTGGAGATAATGGAACACCGGGGCAAGTGGCACAATCGCCCTATAGCAGCGTTACGGTAAAAGGAAGTTTATACCAAGGAGGAATTAACACGCCAATGTATATTTCAGGAAAGGGAGTTTCACGAACTGGAATTGATCAAAATTTGATCAACAGCACAGACCTATTTGCCACCATAGCCGCTGCAGCAGGTGTACCTGTAAATGAAATTAACGACAGCAAAAGTTTTATATCCCTATTTAGCGAATCTTCCAGCCTACGAGATTTTCAATATTCTGAAATGAATAATGGTACGGACGACATCTGGACTATTAGCAATGGAAATTTTAAACTCCTGGAAAATGCTAATAATCAAAAGGAATTTTATGATTTGACCAATGACCCCTACGAGCAGAACAATTTGTTGAACGGAACTCTGACTTCTATTCAGTTGAGCGCCAAAACTGAATTGGAAAATGAGCTATTGGTTATTCGTCAATAGCATGGTTTTAGGGTTTCAAAATCAAGGCTTTTGATTTCTAAATAAAGAAAAAAGGACTTTTATCAAATTTAATATCGGTTTGAAAATTTAATAAGCGCCCTTACGTTTTCTGATTATTATGAATAACATCCTCTTCGTCTGCTCTGCCAATAAGCAAAGATCAAAAACAGCATCCGATTATTTTTCAGAGAAAATTGGAAACCTTGAATTTGATTCTGCGGGTACCAACCATAAAATTTGCAATAAAGAAGGAACGCAGCCTTTAACCGAATTCTTAATGGAATGGGCGGATTTAGTTATTGTTATGGAGGAAAAACACAAAAGACTAATTGTAAACAATGGAGGCTCACAATTCAGAAAAAAAATCCAAGTTTTAAGGATTCCCGATCGCTACAAATACAACCAAAAAGAGTTAATTGACTTATTGGAACTTAAGGCCAGGCCTTTGTTTGATTTTTAGCAATAAAAAAATACACAAGTGAATTCATCCATTAAAATACTGACCTTTTTCTCCATTTATCTATTCACGAGTTTCGATTCCAAGCAAATTTCAACTCTTGAGGAAAAACAAGAATACGCCTCCATAATTGAAAAATATTTACAGTTAAAAGAAGTTGAGCCAGGTGTTGTATTGAACAATGTTGATAGAAAAAAGTTTGGCCTTTTGGATTACAAATTCAGTTGGAAAAAATTGGCCAAAGGGTTGGAAATAACGATCGATGATCATATTATTAATACTTCAAAAGCTTTAACTTTAAACCCTGTTTTGGGGAATGGAGCTGATAGTGTCAACTTTGCAAATGCAATTAACCAACTAAAAATCTATCAGATTGATTCTGTAATTGGTTTTGTTTTATCTCGCGAACCATGCAGTGGGCTAGGTTGTTCTGCATTTTATTAAATCATTTACGACCTAAAAACAAAAAAATCAAGCTATTTTGGAACCTTCCGCTCGGACCCTGAATTTGAATTGTATAATTTTAACAAGGATAACAGACTCGATTTTATTGGTAAAACTTTTTTAGGCAGAAATAAATCCGGAGTATCGGCTACAGAATACGTTTTATTCAGTCAATTAGAAATTGGAAACTTTGAACAACTAAAGTCAAATAAACAAAAGAAATTCTGGTTTAAACATAGTTACACTGAATTCCATCTCAAGCTAGAAAATGAACATTTTACTGAATCTTGGATCGAAAAAATAAACCCAAAACCATGAAACACCTAAAAAAACTTCTTGCAATTGCTCTCATTCTTAGCATTTACGGCTGTGCTCAAGAGGCAAACTATGAAAAAATGAACGACGCTGGAGAGCAATCTATAGCACCAAAGAATGAAGTTCAAGATGATCAAACTGACAGCAGAAAATTAATTAAAGAAGGCACAGTGGCGTTTGTAACTGAGGATTTACAACAAACCCGAAAAACGGTCTTTGACGCTGTCAGCAAGTATAAAGCTTATGTCTCCTTTGATCAAGAATACAATTCCCCAGGACGAATACGTAATATTTTAAAAATTAGAATCCCTTCGGAGAATTTTGACAAGCTTTTAGGTGAAGCTACCAAGGGCGTGGAAAAATTTGAAAGAAAAGAAATTACTGTCAAAGATGTTACCGAAGAATTCCTCGATGTTGAAGCACGGCTAAAAACAAAAAAGGAGCTTGAGCAAAGATATATTGAGCTATTAAAGACAGCCAAAAACATTCCTGAAATATTAGAGGTAGAAAAACAAATTGGACTATTAAGATCTGAAATAGAATCGGTTGAAGGTCGGCTAAGGTATTTAAAAGACAGGGTATCCTTCTCCACTTTAAGTATGAACTTTTATGAAGAAATCGCATCAGAAAAAAAATCCGAATTTGGCGAGAAGTTTAATAGAAGTCTGCAAAATGGTTGGGAAGGTGTAATTTTATTTTTTATTGGAATTGCTAATTTTTGGCCTTTAATTTTAGTGTTTCTTGGTGCTTTGGTTGGAGTACGGGTTTATCGGAAAAAGATGAAATCGAAAAGTGAAAAATGATACTTGGATTCTTGTTTAACAAAATGGTAAAATATGCTTTAGTGGTTCATTTGGATAGCTGTTTTTCTTTTTTGAAAATATCGGCTGCCTTCATTCTGTTTTGTGCTATTTCCTGCAACAACTATTCACCTTGTGCCCCTGTTCAAGCGAATCCTTTTGTTGAGATTTCTTTTGTTGATTCTAATGGAATACAGGTTTTTGAAAATTTTGACGATTTAAAAAATGTGTCAATTAGGGATACTAGTTTTAATACGGTTTATATGGAACTGGACTCCATAAGGTTGTCCATTAATTTTTATTTTCGTTATAACCTTGCATACGATCAAGCATTCTCCCAACCCTTTTTCCTCCATTTTGAAAATAATCAATCGGATACAATAATTGTAAGTTACCTACTAAGGTCGGTTGGATCGGGTTCTTGTAAGGGATCTGTTTTCAACTATGTTAAATTAGATTTTCGAGGAGAACAATATGAAAGGTCGAGGAGGAACGAAATTGTGTATTTGCGCGTATAGAAAAATTGGGAGAGCAACAAGTTTTTGGCGACAAGCTAATTGCGAGTTGTTAACGGTTTCATTTTCAAACTTTTTATGAATTTACTTTCGTTAAACTCGAGATTTGTATCCAAAAATAATTTTAGGCATGAGATTACTTTTGTAATTTCCTTAATTCTAATGGTTCTTAATATTTTGCTAGGGGTTCGCCTTTTTCGCAGAAGGATAAAACGAAAAGTGGGCAGTTAGCTTCTAATTGATTTATCTCCCAGTAGTATAGTTTTACTTTCTTTAACTTTGAGAATTGATTCCATTTTAATTTAGACATGAGATTTCTATTTTTAGTTTTTTTTACCATTATATTAATTCCCCTTTCAGCTCAAAACCACAATGCTTGTGCCCAAAATACCCCAATACATGTAGTTGTTCTAGGAAGTTCGGCACCTTCATTTTGGGGTCCTCACCCAGATAGTTCATGGGTAAATCGATATCGTACCCATTTACAATCTATAAATCCTCAAAATTTAGTTACAAATTTTACTTCTTGGGGTTTTTCTAGCTACAATATTATGCCTGATTGGTTTTCAGCAGTAAACCGGCCAAATCGGAGTTCAGGGCATAATATTTCCCAAGCGATTCGATTTGGTGCGGATGCCGTTATTATTTATGTTCCATCTGAAAATACTACAAATGGCTATGGAGTAACAGAGCAACTTAGTAATCTCAGAACTTTAAAAAGGGTCGCTGATAGTGCCAATGTCTTATTTTGGGTTTGCACCACACAACCTAAAAACTATACCTCTACGGCCTCTAAGCAAGTTCAAATTGACGTAAAGGATTCTATTTTAGCTCAATACGGAAACTATGCTATTGATTTATGGACAGGTATTGCAAATGCGTCCAACAATATTAGACCCCTTTATGATTCGGGAGGTGGCACCTACTTTAATAATTTAGCACATAGCGAATTTAATAAAAGGGTACGAAACAAACTTATCCCGAATCATTTGGCAGATACCTCGAGTATTCCAGATTTTTCTGTTAAAATAATTAACTATGGTACAAAATGCGGTGATAGTTTGGAACAAGTAAGCGCAATAGTTTCCAATTTGGGACCCTCATTTTTATTCCCTATCTCTCTGAATTTTGAAGTTACCATTGCTAATCAAAGTTCCACTACTACAGTAATTTTACCCCAAAACATTAAAAGCTGTGAATCCGATACTTTTCAGTTTACCTTTAATAGCTATTCAGGAGGGTATTTTAAAGTCACTGCCTTTATAGACTCTTTGGGACCAACAGTCGAGAATGACACGAGCACCATAAAAATATATCGAATTGGCACACCCAATGTTTCTGCAACTGACCATCATTTTTGTCCTGCAGATAGCGCACAATTGACAGCCACAAGCGATTTTGGTAACCTGGTCTGGTATGATTCTCCAACTAGTGTAAATCCAATTCACGTTGGAACAAATTTCACTACCAAACCTGCTCAGAGTCAGACTGACTATTATGTAGAAGGAGTCCAAGGGGGATTACATTTTAAAGAAATTGCAGATCTCACCAAAAACACCAGTATTGATTATAATGGGCAAATGTTTGACATCATTGCAATGGACAGTATTTTTATAGATAGCCTTGCCGTGCCTATTAGTACAATCGATACTCAAAAAGTTGTTGCCTTTTACCGATACGGCAGCCATCGGGGATCGGAAACTACACCAGGTGACTGGACTTATTGGGGAATTGATAGTGCGATAATTTCAAATTCTGGTGATCTAATAAATTTGAACTATAGTGGAATTCAATTAAGTCCAAACGATACTTTCGCAGTATATCTTCACATGCAAAAACCCAGTTCCCAGCTATTCTACGAATATGGTTCATCTTCAACAATATTTTCTGATTCCAAATTATCCGTACTAGGAGGGTCCGGCGTTTATCATACTTTTAATGGTATTTACTCTCCTCGTGTTTTTGCAGGGAAAATATTTTACCACCATGGTTTTAACCCACTTGGCGAATGTCAATCTCCTAGAATAAAAATAAGTGCAATTGAGAATAAAGGCTACCTGGATTTAG
>CAKZNE010000273.1 GCA_937129395.1 uncultured Cryomorphaceae bacterium
GGCTTTTCCCACATCTCCTTGAACTCTTGGATGGTCAGAATCATAGCCTCTATGTGTAGCTAAATCAAAAGCTACGGATAAACCTTTTTGACCAGCAGCTAAATTTCTTCTGTAAAAGGCATTGGATTCTTCAGCGGTAGAAAAACCCGCATATTGGCGGATAGTCCACGGTCTGCTGACGTACATAGTGGAATAAGGACCTCTTAAATAAGGAGGGATTCCAGCTGCAAATTGGGTGTGATTTAATTCATCATAGTCCTTTGCTGAAAAATCACTAGGAACGGTAATGTCTTCCGGACTTTGCCAATTTTCCTTATTTTTTGGAAGCGATTCAGAATGAGATCCTTGATATTTTGTGTTTTGAAAATTATGTCTTTCCATCATTTCTCTAATTCTTCAGATAAACGTTTAACTTTTAAGGGGCGCACCGTTTTTTCTCCTTTTGCCTCTTTATAAAAAAGTCCGAATCGGATTTTCTCCTGTATTTCATCCTCCTTGTTTCTGTGCTTATTGGCACCAATCAAGATTTTTTCGTTTTTATTGAATTTTTCCTGTTCTGTATCCGCCACCGCTTCTACCTGATCTTGAATCCAGTTGGTTTTTAAGGCTTCAAGGTATCCACCTCTTTTTTCTATTTCCTTAAAAAATTCCCAAGCTTTTTCGGCCAATTCTTCGGTGTAGGATTCAATAAAATGGGAACCTTTTGCAATATCATTTACTGCTTCAAGGTGACTTTCATGTTGAAGGATGGATTGCTGATTTTTGGAGATTCTTTCGCTAAAATCATTTGGCTCATCAAAAGCAACATTAAAAGGTTTTACTGAGAATTCATCACAACCTCCAATAATGGCAGCCATGGCTTCCGTTGTGGAACGGATTAAATTATTATGAGCATCCAGAATTGTTTTATTTCTGAGGCTCGTTTCAGCGTAAATATTCGCTTGGTGAGGTTTTAAATTTAGTTCAGTTTGTAGTTGGTCCCACAATCTGCGAAAGGCTCTAAGTTTGGAAATTTCACCGAAAAAATCAGATCCAATTCCGAAATTAAACCAAAAGCTAGAACTTTCTTTTAATTCCAACTGCACTATGTTTTCATATGCCATCGCAAGGGCCAATCCTAATTCTTGGGCTTGACTTGCTCCTGCATGAGAGAATAAATTGGCGTTTACACAAATGCTTTTTAAGTTTCTTAAAGTGCTTTGATTTAGGGTTTTTAATTCCTCGAAATCTTTTTCTTGAGATTGAAACCAATTTCCAGTCCGGCTGAGGTTTTCTAAACAATCAATATTAATACTCCCTGCGATTTCTTCTTCCTCCAATCCCCTTTTTTGTGCTAATACCTTTAGGGCATTTAGGACTTGCATTCCATTTCCTTCCGTTACAAAATGAATTGAAATGTGTTGGATTTGAATTTGGTTCAAAAGGGTTTCTAAGTCTATGGGACAGGCCAAATGGAACAGTAATGATGTAGCGCCTTTATTCAAATGAACTAGAGCTTCTTTATTGGCTTGCTTATTATCCATTACCAACATTTCTTGAACAATTTTCCATTGCCTTTCCTCTCTAAAGCCTTGAGATTTAGGAATTGCCTCTTGATGGTAAACTGGTTTTATGCTAATTTCTTCCTTGCTTTTCTTTAAAAGGCTATTGAAATCTTTTCCTTTAAGATCCTTCTCAATTTGCAGCAACCACTCTTCGGTACTTACATTTTGAAAATTTTTAAACAGGTTTTTTTCGGACATATTTCCCTTTCTACATTTTCCACAAATCTCTGAAAATAAAGTGAATTTATAGACTTGGCTTGTGCCCTTGTTTTAAGACGGTTTGGTTAATATAGGTGCAAGAAGAACTCGGAAAGCCGCTTTTATGAAGGTGAAAAACTTAGGCTTGTCTACTGTGTGTCAACGGAAATTTAAAGGAATACAAATAATTTCCGCTTTTTGTTTGGTTAATTATGAAGAAAATGAATTATTCCAATTGGCTAGAAAATAGTTGGCTAAGGTTTTAAGTTAAAGATTCCAGACCAATTTATATGCAACCGGAGTTTCGATTTTATATAAATTCTTCATTTCAAAATTTTAATTTCAGCCTATTAATAATTAAACATTTGAAAAATGAAAAAAGTAATTTTTTGTCTCACACTGATCTTTTCAGTATTGTCAGTTTCCGAAGCTTATGCTCAAAAACCATTAAAGATCACTCGAAAGGGTTCTTCTAATGGTATTACCTATGACTATGTAAGGCAAGATCCAGGTTTTTTTGTAAATAAACTTAAGTGTCTAAAGCCAGGTGTCATTAAGTGCGAATGGGTGAGTGTTGGTTCTCCAAACGATGGCGTAATTTCCCAAACTTGTGATGATTTAAATGAAATTGTAAGCGCAAGTGTTTTATCTGGAAACACAAGCGGAAGTACTGGTGGTGATGGATATATGGCCACATGGACAGGTTCCATTAATAGCTACGGTTTTGCAGACTATGAGATTAATGTTGAATTTGATGAAGATTAGTTAAATGCATTTTTTGCTTTTAAATAAAGCATGGGGAGGTTTTGTCTTCCTCATGTTTTTTTGTTTTTCAATATCGGCGCAGATTAATTTGCATCAAAATTTTCAACCCAAGTTGAAACAGAATTTCGAGCTTCCAAATATCTCCTTTGAAGATCATGTTCTCATTAATGTTCATGGTGAAGCAGGCAAGGTGACTTATTTCTTTTATAATATCACTTCTTCTGAAATCAATTGTGTGTTTATAAATCAGGATTTCAAAATTGACAGTAGTAAATTCCAAACTGAACTTTTTGAAGAACCTTTTGATATTATCTTATATCAAGATAAATATTTAGTCTTGGAAGGAACTAAAATATTAGAATTTGATTCATTGGGAAAGTTTTTGCAATCCATTGAATTGCCTAAAAAGTTTGAGAAAATACATAAGGTTGGAAATCGGATTTTTGTGAGCAATTCTTATAATTATGTTGGGCAAAACCATAGTTTGAATATTTCTTCCCTAAATTTTGAAGACAAAGAAATAAAGCCTTTGCATGTGAAAAGTGATTGGGATGGAAAGGAGTTTTCTAATTTCTTTCACGAATGGATAGCAATGGATGAAAAGGGATTTTGGCTTGCGGAACCCTGTGGGCTGAAAATCTCACATTATGATTTTAAGGGAAAACTCATCAATCAACATAAAATTAAGGGAGATTTTGTTCTTGGAAATAGAGATAGTATAAAGGCATTATATGAAAAGTACCCGGTTGAAGGTTTAAAGAAAGCGATTATTGAATTATCCAATTATGCAAAGGGGATGGATTATATAGAGAGGATATTTGTTAATGAAGGTCAATTACTGGTGAGTGTTAAAAAACATGGGGAAGAAAGTTCGTCTCGGTGGCTTTACAATTATTCTATAAAGACCGGAAAACTGGAATTAAAATCAATCGATCAACTTGGATTGGAGCTTTTTGATGAACTATGGCTGGAGAATTATGGTGACAATTATGAGAATGAAAATTTTCCTTTTCAAGTAAACCTAGCAAGGGACTGTGTTTTCTATAATAATCATGTTTTCACTGCTCTGGAGATGTCTTATTATCCAAAAGGAAAGTTAAACGCTGAAAACTACATGGATGGAATGGAGAGCTATTTCGAAAACAATAGCATTAATTATTCAATACTTATTTATGCTCTCTAGGAAAGGTCATTTGGTCTCAATATTTAGTTTGTTTTTTTTTCTAATGGTTTTGTCGTCTTGGGCCCAAAATCCTGATTTTCGGGTATTAAATGATTCTGCCGAAATAGAGTTATTGAATTTTAAAGGAGAGGTTTTCCAAATGAAGAAAGATGTGGTTTATATTTTATTTGATGGGAATTCCTGTGAAAAATGTTTAAATCTAAATCCCCTGGGCGACAAAGAGGATTTTGTCTTCTTGACTTATTGGGAAGGAAAAATCAAAAATTTGGGAATTCAAAAAAAGCTTAGTTCAAAACACCAACGATCGGTGTTCTTCACCAGGAGTAAAGTAATTTTCTTAAAGGATGATAGCTTTGAATTTGGAAAAGATATTGGACCCCTTTATTTTAAATTATGGTGAACAGTAATTCTATTTTAAAGGAATTTATTCCTCAATTAAAAAAATCTCCTCACCAGGTTTTTTCATCCAATATTGTTCGCGAGCAAACTTCTCAAGCTTTTCTGGATCCGAGTTTAATTCGTGAAGTTGTTTTTGATCTCTTTTAATTTCTGAATTGTAGTATTTTATACTCTCTTCCAATTCATCAATCTCCTGATCTAGCTCATGGTGTATTAAATAGGAATTGACATCCAAAAAAAACATCCAAACAATAAAACCCACTGTAGTAAGGAGAAATTTATTGCTTACTATTTGGAACCATTTGGTTGATCTGATTTTTTGCCAAAGCTTTTTCACAATTACAAAGTTAAGAGGCATCTGCCAACATAAAATAGCTTTCTAAATTCTTGTGAACATAAAACTGTGAAAAGCCAATAGATTTAATTTACGAATTGAAGCTCGCTTAAGTTGCGGTAAAGTCCACCTTCTAATTTAACCAATTCGTCATGATTGCCAGTTTCTTTTACCTCACCATTTTCTATTACAACAATCTTATCCGCTTTTCGAATAGTTGCCAGTCTATGGGCAATTACTATTGAAGTTCTTCCCTTCATCAATTCTTCCAAAGCAGATTGAACCAAGCTTTCGGACTCTGCATCTAATGCTGAGGTTGCTTCATCTAAAATCAGAATTTTAGGATCTTTTAGAACTGCCCTGGCAATAGCAACACGCTGTCTTTGTCCACCAGATAATTGCACACCTCTTTCGCCTACAATTGTATCTAAACCTTCTGAAAAATCCTTGATGTATTCCCAAGCATTCGCCTGTTTTGCAGCCTTGATTATTTCTTCTTCGGAGGCATCGGGTTTTCCGTAAACAATATTTTCCCTAATACTTCCTCCAAATAAAAATACATCTTGAGGAACGATGGCCATTTCATTCCTTATCGAGCTTAAACCATAGGAATCTGCATTTTTATCGTCAAAAAGGATATTCCCAGAATCAATTTTATACAATCTTAATAAAAGCGAAACCAAAGTTGATTTTCCAGAACCACTTGGTCCAACTATCGCAATTTGCTCTCCTGGATTGGCGGTGAGGTTTATTTCTTTTAGCACTTCGGTTTCCGGTCTACTTGGATAACTAAAACTTAAATCTTTAATCTCAATTTTCCCTTTAAAACCAGCAATCTTTTCTTTAGTTTCTTGGTCATTTAGTTCTTCGGTAGGTTCGTCAAAAATTTCCAACAGCTCTTCTGTGGCTCCAATAGCTTTTTGCAAACTCGAGTAAACATTTGCTAATCCACCAATAGACCCTCCAATAAATCCGGAGTAAAGCAGGAAGCTAATTAACTCACCAACGGGTAATTCTCCATCGGCCATTAAATTTGCCCCACGCCATAAAACAGCGACGATAGTTCCAAAAATTCCCAAAACGATAAAGGAACTAAAGGCAGCTCTATATGTACCACCGGTCATCCCAACTTTAGCTACCTCATTGGTTTTTTTGCTATACCTCATTATCTCTAAAAACTCGTGAGTATAAGCTTTTACATTAAAAATGCCTTGTAATGTCTCTTCAACAATGGTATTGGATTCTGCAACATTCTTCTGAACATCTTTGGAGAATTTACGGATAAACCTTCCAAAAACTACAGCAATTATTACCACCAAAGGAACAACGGATAACATAAAAAGAGTAAGCTGAGGAGATTGGAAAAGTAAAATGGCGATCCCTCCAAAAATGATAATAATCTGTCGGATAAATTCGGCAACGGTTGTGGTAAATGTTTCTTGAAGAATGGAAATGTCGGAAGAAATTCTACTGTTTAGCTCTCCAACTCTTTTCACATTGAAAAAACCAACTGGAAGTTTAATAAGATGAGAATAGGTAGCTTGGCGTAAACTGGCCAAGGACTTTTCGGTAACATTCACAAAAATCTTCACCCTAAAAAAGGAGGCAATCGCCTGAGCAATTAAAACAGCAATTAAAATTAAACTTGCATTCTGTATATTTTCTTTGATAACCTCCGGACTTGCATTTCCGGCCGCATCCACTAAATCTCCTAGGTATTTTGGGAAAGCCAAACTAGCTGCACTTGAAAAAACTAAGAAAACTAAACCTAGGGAAAATAGGCCTCTATAGGGTTTAATATATTTATAAAGTCGCATGGACTTTTTGATGGCACTCTTAGTAAGTTTTGGTTTTTTTTCCTTTTCGTTTGCCGACTTATTACTCATAAAATCAAAATAAAAGCTTTGAGGCGGCAAACATACCCACTTTAATTCACTGCTACTATCCTATAATTTTTATATTTGAGCTTTATCGAAAAAAAATAAATCCATATTTCTAAATAATGAGTACAAATAACGACGCTTGGGGATCAAGAGTAGGATTAATTTTAGCCATGGCTGGAAATGCCGTTGGACTTGGGAATTTTTTAAGATTTCCAGTTCAGGCCATTCAAAATGGTGGTGGAGCTTTTATTATTCCTTACTTAGTATGTTTCCTTTTAATGGGTATTCCACTACTTTGGATCGAATGGTCTATGGGACGATTTGGGGGAAAACATGGTCATCATTCCACGCCATTTATCCTGGATAGTATGGACAAACGTAAATTTTGGAAATACTTCGGTGTTTTCGGAATTTTTACAAACGTAGCTGTTGCCTGTTATTATTTGTATATAGAATCCTGGACCTTATCTTATGTATTTGAGTCCATTAAAGGAACCTTTAGGGATAAATCTCCAGAGTGGGTAAGTGATTTCTTTAATAATTATTTGAATTTAGAAATGGGGATAGGAGCCTTAGTGTTCTTCCTTGTTTGTCTTGTAATCAACACATTTATCCTGTCCAAAGGACTTAAAGGAGTAGAAAAGGCCGCGAAAATTGGAGTTCCAATGTTATTGATTTTCGGAGTCCTTTTGGCTATTAAGAGTGCAACTTTAGGTGATTCTGGAGCTTCCGAAGCTTATCCTGATGCTAATGCTTGGGACGGATTTAACTTTTTATGGACTATTCCGTCGGATATCGGATCCATTTTTAACTTTAAAGTTTGGCTGGCTGCAGCTGGACAAATATTCTTTACACTCTCGGTGGGGATGGGAACAATTCAATGTTATTCGGCCTACCTAAAATCTAAGGATGATGTTGCTTTAAATGCTGTATCTGCTGGTTTTACCAATGAGTTTGTAGAAATCGTATTAGGTAGTTTTATTGTAATTCCAATCGCTGCTGGATATTTAGGAATGGATTGGGTACAAGAAAATGCAAGTTTTGGAATGGCCTTTCAAACCATGCCTTTCCTATTTGAGAATTGGGGTCCAACCCTTGCCACATTCGCCGGAGTATTCTGGTTTGGATTATTATTCTTTGCAGGAATAACATCCTCCCTCGCCATGGGTACACCTTGGATGGGCTTTATGCAAGACGAATTTAATTTCAGTAAAAACAAGGCGGCAATAACCTTTGGGTTAGTAGTTCTTGCTTTTGGATTGCCTACTGTATTACTTTACCAAGTTGGTGCCGGAGGAGTAGTGGATACTGTAGTTTTTAATGAATATGACTATTGGGCTGGAACAGTGTCTCTGGTGGTATTTGCCTTAGCAGAGGCGATATTGTTCGCTTGGATTTTTGGTATGAAGAAAGGATGGGCAGAAATTACTTCTGGAGCGGATATTAAGGTTCCAATAATTTTCAAATACATTATTACTTTTGTCACACCTCTAATGCTATTAGTGGTATTTATTGGGGCATTTGTAACACCTCTCGACAATGATTGGGCAGGAGCATGGGCAAGTCTTATGAGTGGTGATGGTTGGACATTTGGAAATGGATCTTTAGTGAAAATGCTAACTAATAGCGGATTAAAAGCCGATATCGCAGCCGCAACCGATCCAATAATAATTGAAGCTTTAAAAACCAAAATAATGCTTACCAATGTAGCTAGGGGCTTATTGTTAGCCTTATTCTTAGGACTGTCATCCCTAGTTTATATTGCTTACCGTAAAAGACAAAAAGAACAACAAGTATGAATACACCGGCATTAATTTTTATGATAATTGTTCAAGGAACAGTATTGTCATTAACCGCTTATTTCTTTTGGAAGGTTCTTAAGACACCTCCCAATCCAGAGCCGGATAGTTATTCGGAAAATGACGATGTACCTCGTTAGAACTTATTATGTGGAAAGGACCTGAGGAATTTTTCACTTACACCAAAAATCAACGCAATGGCATTTTCCTTTTAGTAGGATTGGCCCTTGCGTTTTTTGCTGTTTATAGGTTTTGGGATTTTCAAAAGCCATCCGAGATTCTTAATCAGGAGGAGTTTGAAAAAATGGTTGCAGAATGGGAAGAGAAAAAAACAAGGAAAAAACAGAAAAAATTTGAAGAGGCACTTTTTTATTTTGATCCAAATACTGCGTCAACATCTGAACTAAGAAAGCTAGGTTTGGAGACTTATCAAATTAAGAGAATAAATAACTTTCTGAAAAAAGGAGGGGGTTTTACAAAACCTGATGATCTTCTAAAAATTTATGGAATTGATTCCAATTGGGTGGTATCGGTTATTCCCTTTATAAGAATTAGCGACAAGAATGACAACAGAAAGGAGAGCGAAAAAATAGTATTCCATTCCTTTAATCCAAATAAAATACCCAAATCAGAACTGTTGGCCATGGGTTTTTCCGAATCCCAGGCAAAAGGAATAATAAGCTTTCGGAAAAAAGTTCATCCTTTTAAAAATGAAGAGGATTTGTATAAAGTTTATTCTTTGGATACCCAATTTGTAAATTCATTTATTTCATATTTAGAATTTCCAGACTCACATGGAGTAAACCAAATAGAGGAGGTAATTAAGTTGGATATTAATCAACTTGACTCCAATCAGATTAAAAATATCCATGGATTTCCGGAATTTTTGTTAGAAAGAATTTATAAATACAGAATTAGCCTTGGGGGATTTTATGAATTGGAACAAATAGGAGAGGTTTACGGTTTGGATTCTTTAAGTATTAAGAAATTGGAAAGCCAAATTTTTGTAGATCAGGGTTTTATAGTTAAAATGAATTTGAACGAGGCGAGTTTTAAAGAACTTGTGAATCATCCATACCTTACTTTTGAACAAGTAAAAAGCATTGTGAATTTTAGGCAAAAGATCCGTTTGTTTGAGTCGGTGGACGAACTAAATCAACTAGAGTTGATAAATGACAGTTTATTCACTAAAATTGCAAATTACTTGGAGGTCGGTAAAACTAAATAATACTTCAAGGCATAATAGAACTTACTATGGATTTAACTTCAGCTGAGACGGGATTAAACTTCGACAAATCAGAAACTCAAAAAATGGTTGCGGATATGGTTCGCGATTTTAGCGAGCAACATATTCGTCCCAATATTATGAAATGGGATGAGGCTCAAACTTTTCCAGTTGAAATATTCAAAAAACTAGGAGAACTTGGATTGATGGGTGTATTTGTACCCGAACAATATGGGGGATCTGGATTTGGCTATTATGAATATGTCACGGCCGTAACCGAATTGTCACGTGTAGACCCCTCTATAGGACTTTCAGTTGCTGCACACAATTCGCTTTGCACAGGGCACATATTAGCCTTTGGAACAGAAGAACAGAAACAAAAATATTTACCAAAATTAGCCTCCGCAGAATTTATTGGTGCTTGGGGTTTAACAGAAGTTGGAACGGGTTCGGATGCTGGTGGAATGGCTACCACAGCCGTCTTAGAAGGTGATGAATGGGTTTTAAATGGGTCTAAAAATTTCATCACTCATGCCATTAGTGGTGATGTTGCTGTGGTTATTGCGAGAACTGGTGAAAAAGGAGATTCTCATGGAATGTCAGCTTTTATTATAGAAAAAGGAACTCCGGGTTTTTCGGGAGGTAGGAAGGAAGATAAATTGGGAATGAGAGCTTCTGAAACGGCAGAACTTATTTTTGATAACTGTAGAATTCCTGCGGGAAATATTTTGGGTAAGGAAGGAGATGGATTTATTCAAGCCATGAAAGTGTTGGATGGAGGTAGAATTTCAATTGCTGCTTTATCCTTAGGAACCGCACATGGGGCTCTAGATGCAGCGGTGAAATATTCGAAAGAAAGGGAGCAATTTGGAAAACCAATTTCTAGTTTTCAAGGAATCGCTTTCAAAATTGCCGACATGGCAACTGAATTGGAAGCAGCAGAATTATTAACCTACAAAGCGGCCTATTTAAAGAATAGAGGCGAAAAGGTTACTCAAGCGGGGGCAATGGCTAAGCTTTATTCTTCGGAAGCAGCTGTAAGGATCTGTAATGAGGCTGTTCAGATATTTGGTGGATATGGTTTTACTAAAGATTTCCCAGTAGAAAAATTCTACCGTGATGTGAAATTATGCACCATTGGCGAAGGAACTTCGGAGATTCAGAAGGTGGTGATTTCCAAAAATTTAATGAAAGAAAATTAATTAGCCAAGAATTTATAAATATTTGGAATTTAGGCTTTGTTCCTACCAATATTAATTTATACATTTGCAGCCCTTAAAAATAAAACAAAGTAATGCTAGTAATATCTGTAAAAGAAGGAGAATCTATAGATCGCGCACTAAAACGCTACAAGAGAAAATACGACCGTACAGGAGTTTCTCGTGAATTGCGTGGACGTCAACAATTCATTAAGCCGTCTGTGTTGCGTAGAAAAGAGGTTTTAAAAGCAGCTTACATTCAGAATAAAAGACAAGCAGAGGAATAAATCTTTCTTCTTGTGAATAATATTTAAAGCAAGGTTTGTATCTTTACAAGCCTTGCTTTTTTTATGTATATACCTTCCTTTTTAGAAAACTTAGAGTTTCAAAAGCGCTTTTCCAAGCATACAATTAAAGCCTATGAAAATGATCTCACCACTTTTGAAAAATTTATTTTTGAGGAGAATGAAATTCAAGATTGGAAAGAGATAAACCATCACCATATCCGAAACTGGATAGTGGAGCTATCTGAAAATGATATCTCAGCACGAAGTATCAATCGTAAACTTTCAAGCCTTAAAAGCTTTTATAAATTCTTACTTAGAGATGGTGTTGTTGGCCTCAATCCAATGTCGAAGGTTGTAGCTCCAAAGCAATCCAAAAAATTATTGAGAGTAGTTTCCGAAAAAGAAATAACTGATTTATTGGAAAAAGCCAACTACCCGGAGGGTTATCTCGGTATCCTTCATAAAACAATCATAAATACCTTTTACTCCACTGGAATGAGGTTAAGTGAGTTAATTCATTTAAAGGATTCGGACGTGGATTTTGAAAACAACAGACTCCGAGTTTTGGGTAAGAGAAATAAAGAAAGATTTATTCCTATTTCCAGGTCATTTAAGGAAGAATTAATTTCTTTTAAAAGGGAAAGAGAGCTGACTTGTAATGAGGCTGCGGAAACCTGGTTTTTTCTAAATCCGAAGTCCAAAAAGCTCTATCCAAAACTTGTTTATGATTTGGTAAATAGGTACATTAGTTCTGTATCTTCAATAGAAAAAAGGAGTCCACATGTGTTAAGGCATTCATTTGCAACGCATATGTTAAACAGGGGAGCGGATTTGAATTCAATAAAGGAATTACTCGGGCATTCTAATCTGTCCGCCACTCAAGTTTACACCCATAATTCGGTAGATCAACTAAAGAAAACATATAATCAGGCCCACCCGAGAGGCGAAAAAAACTAGTTTTATGAAAGTAAATGTTCAATCAGTAAATTTTTCTGCAGATCAAAAATTAATTTCTCACATCCAAAAACGTTTGGATAAGTTAGAGCAATTTCATGATCGTATTGTTGATAGTGAGGTGTTTTTGAAGGTAGATAACAATCATACAAAACAGAACAAAGTAACTGAAATTAAGCTAAGTATACCTGGGCAGGACCTCGTAGTGAAGAAGCAATGTAAATCTTTTGAAGAGGCAACTGATCTGTCTACCGAAGCTCTAAGAAGGCAGTTGAAAAAGCATAAATCGAAGGCTAAATTGACGGCTTGAAAAAAATATTTTTCACAACGTTTGTACCAATCCAAATTCTTTTTACATTTGCAGTCCGTTTTGAAAAACGGACTGTTCTTTTTTAAAACTGAAATGCCGATGTAGCTCAGCTGGCTAGAGCAGCTGATTTGTAATCAGCAGGTCGTGGGTTCGAGTCCCTCCATCGGCTCAA
>CAKZNE010000274.1 GCA_937129395.1 uncultured Cryomorphaceae bacterium
CTTTATCGAGAGTTTCTAACAAAGCGACATCTTTTGCCGTTGGCGTTCCGGGCAAAATTGGTGCTGGAACCCAAATCGACGGAGCAATAACTTCCGGTTTCTGTAGTCCATCAAGCGTTGGACCATATGAGGAACGATACATTCCACGCTTCGACCGATTAATCGAATTTTTATCGTCGAGACCACCAACTGCAATACAAGACGGTGAACTTGCAGGAGGAAATACTGGATGAGTTGGAAGATGCCCCGCATTTCCGACTGCACAGACGATTATTATTCCCTGATTAACACAAGCCTCAACTGTCTGCGAAAGCGAATCATGCAAATAACTGTTTTCAAAATCACCGCCCGCAGAATTATTGGCCGGTATCCCCCGGTCAATAAAGCGTTCATGATCGGCATATTCATAGGACAGATTGATCGTTGTCGCGGGGCTAAGCTCGGCCTTGAAAGTCGGGTTAAAGCCGATACGCGTCCCGTCATAAAAGTCCCGGTGATTGTTCAGCCCTTCATAGAAAGCATTGACCCGCAGCGCGGAATTTTCGCTTGTTTCATAATTGGTATCGACCTGCACATCATGCTCGCCAAATGTATTCACGCTGGCCTTAAAGCCCGTAAAAGTCTCGCCAATGACGCCTTTTTTGCTCACGCGGTTAAGAATACCGCCCGTACCGCCGCGCCCAAAGAGGAGCGCGTTAGGGCCGCGAATAATCTCGACCTGCTCCAGATTATAGAGCGGACGGTAATATTGAACATCATCGCGCATACCATCGATGAAAAAATCCGCCGTTGAGCGCACACCCCGGAACACAACCGAATCCCGGTGTCCTTCGCCCTGCGATGTGCTTACGCCGGGTGTATAATTGATAATGTCGCCAATGCTGGTAAAGCCCTGCTGCGTAATTTGCTCGGACGTAATAATCGACAGGCTCTGCGGTACGTCAATGATGGGCGTTGGCGTTTTAAGCGCATTAATTTGAGCGGAGTAGAGATATTGTCCGCGTACAATAATTTCATCTTCATTGGCGCTTGTTTGCGCAATGGCGGTTTGACTAAACACTGCCAAAAGGGCGGTCGTGTAAAGGGTGGATTTAAATGTCATTGTGTGTCTCTTCAAAATTTGGAAGGAAAAATCAGAAACTTTGCTGCAAAGTTTGTCAGCCGTGCAGCAAAATTCCTGAAATTTTAATCAATAATAATTTTCTGATTGGAAACATTTCCCTTACCGTCCTTTATAATCAAAAGGTATAAACCAGGATTGAGGCTGTCTGGAATTTGAATTTCTAATTTTTCTCTGAATTTTCCATTTTTAGAAAGCACCCTTTTACCTTGACTATCAAAGAGATTAAACTCCTCTTTCATCCCTTGAAATTCAATAGTTAGAATATTTCCTCCAGATATTGGATTAGGAAAGGCACCAAGAGGTTCATTTTTTTGAATCACCTCCTTATATCCAATAGATTCACCAAGGCAAGCCTGATTTTGATCAGCGTAAAAAGATTTCAAACTATCTGCATATTCCTTAAAAAGATCCATAGCAGGAAAATTCCCGTTTGGGGCAGGCTTTTGAGCAACAATTAAAGCAAGATCAAAACAAATAAAATCCCCTGCATCCAAATTTGAAAATTTCAAGATGGGAAGCATAGATGCCTTATCATTCCACGATTGATACCAATTTGCGGCATCATTAAAAGCGAACCGGGTAGGAGAACTCATACCGCTTGGATCATGGCCATCCCCATTAAACCTAGTTCGCCCAGAAGGATTTTCAACCGATAAGGGCAATCCATCCTTCCAAAAGCCATTTAGAAAGTTTCCAAAATCTTGAATAGTTTCAGGATAAGCAGTGGGAGCAAATAAAGATTGGTAATTAAAATAGCTAAGTCCGGACATTTTATCCGACAAAAACAATCCGCCAACAACCGTTTGATTGATTTGATTATCATCCGAAAGAGAATAAAACAAATCATTTACACTATCACTTCCAATATAGGAGCTATGGTCCAAATCCAAGCTTGGCTCTAGGCAAAGCCCCACCTTTACATCAGAGTAATTTTCATTGGACCGATTTACAATCTTATAACTTAAAAAAAGACTATTATTTAGTGCTGGATAAGAAATGGAATCGAATGCATAAATCATGGTGTGAACTTCCACTCCCATTTTTGATCCATAGCTACTCCTTTTTATTCCCCTATCATCATTTGAGATAGAATAAATAGCTACATCCCCCTTAATATCAGGGTATTCTCCTAAATGTGGTTCGTAAACTCCATTGAAATTTTTATCGATAAAAGGACCATAGTAAATAGCTTCGCCTTTGGAAACATCACCGTTACCTGGCCAAGTTTTTATATTTTCTGGAATGGCATAATTTGGATCGTTGAAATCTCTTTTATGCGTAAATATTTCCGAACGCGTAATTTTCCAAACCCTATTGTATTTGCTCACATAAAGCGAATCATAAACATTGGAAATTGGGCCAGAGAAAAAGTCCGTCCCTAAGGCACCCAGATTAGCAGCTACTTTTTCATCGTTCATTCCATCCTTTCCTCCTATCCAAATTGATGCTTGACGAAAATGATTGCTACTATCCAATTGAAAACCTTGATAGGGATCTTTATGGGAATAATTTTTAAATAAATCTCCATTAGGGGCTATACTGGCTTTAAATACATCTCCTTTTACGGTTTCCGACCCAGACTTAGAGTAAAGGCTTGGGAAAAATCTAAAAATAGAATTTGGAGATCCTTTGGCAATTAAAATAGAGCCATTTTTCCCCTTTCCTAAGGCGGCATTTTCGTTATATATTTCAAAAGTTGGCAACATTAAAGAATCTGAGGGGCCGATAAGAGACATCCGAATTAAAGAACTTTCATCTGCACCCACCCTAGGGAAATAAAATCTTGGAGTGGTGTAAACGACATTATTTTGAACAATCAAATCATTTAAAGTAGAAGGAGAGTTGGAATATTTATCAATCCAAATTTGACCATTAAATACAGAAATCCCACCAAAATTTGCAGACCATAGATTACCTTGTTGGTCTACTTTAAGTTCAAAAATTCGATTGCCCATGAAAGTTGGTGCATTTGGTAAATCTGACCAGCTACCATTTTGCAAAACCCTAGCCGATTTGGAAACTGATCCTGTTCCTAAATAAACTTTGTTTTGAAAACAAGCCAAGGCAGACCCTGATTCCATGTGGTTAAAAAGGGTTGACGAATCTAGGCTCAACAAATTACCTCCTGATAAAAACCAAACCTTACCGTCACTGGTAAAGCGAATGGAACTAACAGGCCCAGTTAAACCAGTTGCAGCTTGTGACTTCCAAGACTGTCCATCAAATTTGAAAATACCGTTTTCAGCACCGATCCATAAATGATTGCTCTTTTCGGTGATACAAAGTAGCTCCCCGGGGTTCATGTCAAAATTGCTGCTATCATATACGGCAAACAGGATGGAATTGTCAATTTTATAAATTTTACTTTTTGAAATAGCCCAAATTTCATTGGGTTTGAATTCTAATAGGGCTTGTGCTTCTTCTGGAATTAAGGCGATATGTACGCCTGTTTGGGCATGAGATTCAATTAAAAAGAAGTATAGGGTTAAAGCGAATATTATCTTGTAGATCTTCATATTGAGATAATTAAAATTATTAATATATGGCCCTATGCTAAAATTGAATAAATCAACACTTGGGCTTTTGAAATTCCACTCCTCAATTGAATAAAGAGGAGTGGAAATAAGGTATTAATCTACGCCTAGTTTACTGGCATATTTTTCACCCTCAATAGATTCGAGTAGAATCAAATACAATCCTGCATTAATACTGCTTGGGATTTTTAAATTTTGAATGGAACTAATGTCAAACTTCTTGTGCATTACGAGCTTGCCTTGAACATCAAAAATGGAAATGGATTTTAAATCAGATTTAGAATCAATCGTTAATAAACTTCCCCTTAAAACTGGGTTAGGATAAAATTCAATATTCTGATTCTTTTCTTGAAAACTCTCTTCAAAACCAATTGATTCACCAATACAAGCTGGATTCTGGTTGTTGTAGAAACTTTTAATACTATCTACATACGTTCTAAAAACATTTAAGGATGCATCCAAATT
>CAKZNE010000275.1 GCA_937129395.1 uncultured Cryomorphaceae bacterium
TCAAATGAAAAGAATCCCCAACCCGATCAATTCCTTCAAACCAGATTAAGTCCCCAACTGAATCAAGCTTGATACAGAAGCTGTCATCATAACCAGAAGATGTCACTTGATTACTAACTGCTCCATCTGGGTTTAATTCTATCGTCCCATCAAAAGAACCCGATACAAAAATTTGATTTGAATCATTGAGGATAATTGAAAAGGCGTTAATTCTGGAATTAGTCGTAGTCCCTTGCATTGCTTTCACCCAAACAACAGCGCCTGAAGAATCCAATTTCAGAATCATAGCTCCATCTCCGGAGTAAACCGTATTTGGATACAAAGAGGTTCCAGGTCCCAGATCAATATCAAATTTGTATTGATAAGAACCGACCACATATATATTCCCTTTTTTATCGGTTGCAACATCCAAAAGGGAATTGGTTTGTACAGACTTTAACATCTTAGCCCAAACAAAATTTCCATTGGAATCCACTTTATGAATAAAACTATTTCGGGTATTAGAATTTTGACTAGATAAGGAAAAAACATTTGGCCCTGGGTCGAAATCAGTTGTCCCCTGAAATTCACCAACCATGATTACATTCTTTTGAAGATCTGTTGTAAGACCATTTGGGACAAGGTAGTCATCCTTGCTAATTGCATTAACCCAATTTAAATTTTGAGCAAAAGTCGTTGAGACAATTAAGAAGTAAAAAGATAGAAGTGAGAGCGTTTTCATGGTGAAAATATTTCGATTGTTGAAAAAGTAAATTTAGTAAAATGGTTTTCAGCTAGAATCTGGATTTGAGATTTAAACCCTGGCTATTCTTCGCTCGAATCAAAAAATCAAATACCCGAATTTAAAATCCCCATCATCTTCAACAACAAAATAAGGACTTCCTTTTCGAGCATCGCTAAGTTTACTCTTCCTATCCAAAACCAACTCATTTTTTTCGAAGTACAAACTTCCTGGCCAATTGCTAAGCATTTTTGAGCTCAAAACTCCGGTTCCAGATACTTCTACCATCATTATTCTGCTATCCGATTTCTTTTTCCATGTTTCATCATTACGTGTTTTAAGGGGTAGTTCAGCATTGTCTTTATGGGTATTAAAAATATAATAGAGTTTGTCATCCTTATGGGCAATATGGACACCCAAATAATGTGATTCTTCAACACTTGCCTTAAGAAAGCCCCAGGACGATACTTGCTTACGATTAATTACACTTGCCCACCGAGCATTAAAATCAGTTTTGGAAATAGCTAGAATGAAGATTTCTTCAAAATTTCTTTTTTTGTCTGAAACATACTTATGGTTATCCTTTGTTGTTGAATAGCTAATGCGGGTTTCGCGGTATTGAAATGATAAAACCAAATTCTTATTAATGTTATGAAAGTCAATTAAACGAATGTTTTTGATTATGTCCTTGCCTGTTCTATACCAACCGTATGATAGTAAGCTTGAGACATCTATATCCAGATTATTTTTTAGTTTAAAATTCCTGTCGAATTGAAGTAAGCTGAGTGTGGCAGTCTTATCATTTTCCGAACAAGCGCGTATAATAATTATCTCCTCGTTTTCATTAACAATAAAGTTAATAAATCTACTGTATTCACAATTCTCCAAGGGCGGTAAATCAAAAAGGTTCATTTGCTTATTCTCAAAATCAATTCGAACAAACCGAACCTCCTTTTCTGAATTCTCAATAATTAATGAAGCAAAAGTTTTAGATATCCGTGGATGCCACATTCCGATAATTTTCCTATCCTCATCCTTTATCTTTTTATTAAAAATGCTATTCACATTTAAATCCTTGTCTAGACTTACCGCATGAAAGGAAGATTTTTGTCCTTCATGATAAAAAACATTACAGAGCAAAAAATAAAGTTTCCCGTCAATTTCTTTGAACCGAGTCATTTTATTTATCTCTCCTGCCCAAAGCGAGAATTTACCCTCTATAGCAAACAACTCAATAGGCTCCTTAATAATTTTTCCGCTCAACTCTGCTTCTACAACAAACCAATAACTTACATTATTTCGAGGAAGTGTATGGCCAAAAATCAGAAGTTTGTTGTTGAAAACTATAGCGTTATCCGAATAGGTTGTAGCCTTCTTATATTTCTTAACCTCGGCTTTTTCCTTGGATAATAAAATACCATAATTATTATATCGTAAAACTCTTTTGCTATTAAAAGACTCGGTTCTTTCAAAAAAATAAGTGCTCTCATTTGTTTTACCCGCAAAGAGATATTTTTCAGAAAACCCCTTATCCAATTTTACTAGATTAAGGTTTTGGCCTAAGGAATTGTGAGCTATAAAAAGAAAAAGAATTAAGCTAGAAATTTTCATTTAGGGTAGAATTTGAGTCTGGCTAAATATAGTCTTTCGAGTTCGAGTTTCCGGGCGTGTTTATCCTGTTCTGTCAATCAACGCCTCATTTTTTTTCATTTACCAATCATGTTTTTTTGGCTAATTTTTCATTTCCGCATGCCTACGAATGAAAATGAGCCACTATAAAAATGCATGCCAGAGGCTTTATTACAAGCACCTTTTTCAACCTCAACTAAGTGCAAATTACTTACAAGAAATCTCTCCAGTTTTTGTCACCCCTTTTATCATTTCCCCACAACAAATTTCTTCACCTTTCGCCCTCGACCTGAATTTATTTCTATAAGATAAACCCCTGATGGAATTTGAAGTGGAATTGTAATTTCTTGTATCCCTTTATAGCTATCAGTTCTTAGTGTTTTACCTGTCAAACTTTTAATGCTGATTTGCACATCCTGCTCAAAATTCTCTAACTGAATATGGAGTTTGTCTTTTGCTGGGTTTGGATAACAGGAAAAGTTAATCTTCACTGGATTTTCGATTAAAGAAATCTTACTGATGATTTGGCAATCTGAAACTTCGGAACAAGTTGCATTTGTAACCATACAAGCATAACTACCATTCTGTGTTGCAATAAATTCTCGTTGTGTTGCACCGGCAATGGGTAAGTTTGTAGCACAGTCAATCCACTGGTAGGCGGCACCAGCTAAATCGGCTTGTAAGGAGGTGTCTGAAATTAAAGATATAGTACTATTTACAGAATCAATTGACAATGTGAGTACGGCAATTGAGTCGCAACTACCGGGTGTAGAAATTGCTCCTGTATATACACCCGAACTTTTTAAATAGCTTCCACCAAAAAGTAAACTATCCCCTTTACAAATAGATACAGAATCTCGCCCATTTAAATCAACACCATTAACAAAATTAGAGGTACTACCGGATAATGCAAAACCCGAATGAAAAGCATTGTTATTTCCTTTTTCATCGGTAATTGAAGTGATGGATGAATTAGAACCATTGGAAACTCCTTGGTTAAATTTGTAAAATAATTTTAAATCCAAATCTGTTTTATCGTGGCCATATTGATGCATACAATTAATCTCCGAGCTCGTAAGCGCTTTTTTCCACAATCCAACTTCATCTACTTTACCATCCAAGTTAAAACTGGCAGATGAAAAGGCAACATTACCCATTAAAAGGGAGGTTGAACTAGAGCTTATACTTCCAGAAGCCGCCTTCGAGTCCACCAAGGAACCATTCAAATATCCTTTCAAGGTACTACCGTCATAGGTTAAAACTAGATGTTGCCAAACATTGGTTTGAAATCCTGAAATAATGACATCGTGTGTTGTTCCCAAACTGTTTCTAAACCTGCCCTCTATAGTTGTTCCTGTTAATTGTAGGAGGTAAAAATCACAATCTAACTCATTCCTAAGGCCTGCGATACCATCAAAATCAGGATAATTTGGAGCGGTGTTTCTTGCAAAAACCCATAGGCTTAAACTCATTCCGTTGTTGGAATTCGCAATTTGTGACGAAGCGTTAGTAGAAGTGACTACATCGTCAACGCCATCAAAGTCTAGGCAGTTTTCAGTTTGGCCGATGCTCTCCAATGAAAATAAAATGAGCAAACAAAAAAGTAGTCGGTAAATTGATTTCTT
>CAKZNE010000276.1 GCA_937129395.1 uncultured Cryomorphaceae bacterium
AATGATGATTGGGATAAACAATCAAAAGAAACGCCAGAAATGGTGGAAGACGCAGCTCATCTTATTCAAGCCTTTCAATTTAATAAAAAATCATGGTGCATGGTACAAATTGAGACAACTACTCCTAGTTTGATTCTAAATGACATCAATATTAATTCTATTTTAATTCAAATTCGAAACTTAAAAGAATGTGACCATATATTTATGAGTGTTGTAGATATAATAAAAGGTGTAACCACAATTAAATGTATAGATGAAGACACTTCAAAAATTGTTTCTATGGCACTAACTGAATACAACTTTGATAGTAACTTTTCGGTAAATAAAATACTATTAAGAAAGACTGATTTAATTCCAAAACTTAAATCATTTTTTATGAATTGAATTATTTAAAAAAGTAGTTTCCTTACCAAGTTAATGGAAATCTCTTGTTATATGCGATGACGTAGGAGGGAAGCGTAATGCGCGTGGAATGGGTTTAACTGCCCTAATTTATTCCTTGTATAGAGTAGAGTTTATTTATTAAATTATTCGCATTTACAGGGTTTACGGCTAGTTCGATCAAACTTAAAAGGTTACAATGTTTTCTAAAATATAGTGATTGAGCCGTAGATTGTTTCCAAAGTTTTGTGCAGCCTTGATTTTTTGTTTCTTTTTTTATCAAGAAAAAAAGATAAGAAATTATTTAAAAAAGTATAATTGGAATTCTACATATAACAAGTGCTTAGAAATTTACTCGCAGAGAAATTTTAAGCTTTTGTGACAATCCACGAGAATTGTGTAAAATTTTTTAGAACGAGCATTTCCTCGAATATGCGATTTTTTAAACAGAACAAAAAGGTTAGCTTTTATTTTGGCGTTGGCAAAGCGGCTGGGATTGTGTTTTAAAAATGATTGCATCAGCAATTATATTTTAAAAAAGCAATAAGCGCATTTGGTAGCGGCTATTTTACATAACGGCTAATTATAGATACATATACATAATGTTTTAAAAACTCTGCGAAGCATACCGCCTATAAGTTTAATGACGCAATTTCCAATTATTCTTAAGAAGACCAATGCTTCTGGGATATTTTACATAATACTACATTATAGCTATCAAATGGAAACAACAACTTAAACAAACATAATAAACGTTCACCCTATAATTAATATTATGTAAAATAGCCCTAAAACACAAAAAAAGAGGAAAGCCCGAAAACCCTCCTCTAATTAAATTTCTGTTCTCCAATAAATTATTCCAGCTCAGCCAACTTCTTATCAATCGCCTGACCTTTCTCCAACATTAACAATTTATAATACACTTCTTTCAAAGCGATTAATGTTTGTCTATCCTTAGGATCAATTTCGTGAGCCTTTTCAAATAATGGCAATGCTTTTTCAAATTCACCTTTTTGCTTGGCCTTCAATTCTTTAAACTTTTTGTTGGCGTTAAACGGTAAATCATTAATCTCTTTGGTTAAACCGTTTGCAGCATTAACATGCATTAACCCTTTCATATATATAGGATCCAAATAATCTGGTTTTAAAGCAAGTGCTTTATCATAGGCTACAACTGCAGCTTCTAAATCCCCTATTGTTGTTTGAAGGATATTTCCCTTTATATAAAGTAAGCTATGTGATTTGGGATCCTTGGAAATGGCCAAATCTAAATTCACCATGGCTTTGTCGAATTCTTTTGTTTCTAAGAATTTCTGCAATTCAGCTCTTATAATGGCTTCATTTTCTGGAAACTTAATTCTTCCTTCTTTAATATACTTGTCATAGGTAGCTGTATCTCCCTTCTTTCTGTATAAACTAGCTGTAGCTAGATAAATATTCGCTCTAGAGTCACCAGTTATTTTTGGATCCTTGTAGCGACCACTTGCTACCATACCATCCATATGTTTTTTGCTGTTAAAAACGGCCTTTTCTGGTTTTTCACCAGTCGTTGTAGCACTAAACTCTACACCTTTATATCCATATTCAATTAATCGCTCATTAATTTCAATGGCTTTATCATACATCTCCACCAACTGAGCCATTATGGCCATATTATACAACATACCAGTATCAAGCCTACCTGTTGTCATATAAAGCTCATAGGTTTTTTGGAAATCTTTATAGGCCCCTAAGTGATCTTCATTGTCATCCTTGGTCATTCCTCTAATATTAAATTCTCTTGCTAGCTGTGGAATTTGTTGTTTGGATCTATCCAAAAACTTATTCTTTCCTTTTGCAGTTTCAAATTCAATGGATTTTGCAAAACTTTCTGCGGAAATATCCAAAGCATTTGGCTCTAAAGCTTTTATAGCTTCGTCTTTACTTTGGTAAATTCTTAAATTGATTAATCCTTGGTAGTAATAGAATTTAGCAGCGTTTTTCCATTTTACTGTACTCATATCTTTAGTACTTAAAATTTTGGCCGCTTCATCAATATAGCGCTTTGCTGCAGGAATGTCGTTTGTTCTATCCATGGCTATTACAGCACTGGATATAGTTGGACCTTCTTGAGCCATCATTTGGAATCCTGCTAAGAGGGTGATAACTAATGATAATCTTTTCATGTTGGATTTTTTGTTTTTTTTCTATTCCCTTTGTCTACCCACAAAACTAATATTATCTTAATGAAGTACCAACTTCTTATAAAAGCTTTTGCAGGAAATCCTTGAAGGGGGAATTTCACCTTCACGATTTTCAAATTTGCCAAAGTCAAAAAGTATTCCATCTAGTTGATGATCAGAGGAGACTTATTTTTCTTTAAATATTAGAGCTCGAAAATTTTTATCGTTGCCCGATGTTCTATATCTTTAAATAATTAACAAAATCAACATATATGAAGTGGGACATACAAGCCGTGAATTTTACAATGAAGCCTGAATTAACAGACTACTGTAAGGAAAAAATAGAAGGTTTAAGCAAGTACTACAGCAAAATTGTAGGAGCAGAAGTTTATTTAAAATTAGGCCAATCTGCCGAGCATAATAAAATTGTAGAGATAAAATTAAATATTCCTGGTAATGATCTTTTCGCAGAAAGCAGTTCCCCAAAATTTGAGGGATCCATCAATGATGCTGTGGATAAGTTGAAGGCTCAGTTGAGGAAGCTTAAGACTAAAATGGCTTCGTCTCATTAATTTTTTTCAAATCCAAAAAAAAGCCTTTCCTGTTCGGAAGGGCTTTTTTTTTGATCATTGTTTTTCCGTACCAATTATCAGGCTTGCTTTTCCTTTTTTTAATCCTTAATGGATTCCTTTTTCACCACAAACTGGCGCGGCACTTGCAGTGCGTGCCCATTTTCTCTTTTGAACTATTGATTTGACCACCTGGGATCTCAGAACCTAAAGAAGTCCATGAGTACTCAATCAAATTGAAACTGAACTAATTTTACATCAGAAGCAGACTTCCTTCAAAAAAATCAAAAATTACTGAACCTTCAAAAGCTTCATAATTTTAGCGTGAATCTCTGTGTTTTGGTAAATTCCTGAAAAGATTTCCGCACCTGGACCGTAGGCTAAAACGGGAACCATTGCGGCACTATGTCCTCCTGTGGAGAAACGGGGTCCAATTTCTTTATAGTCTCTTTGAGTTCCTCTAAATGGAATTTTCTTTTCTTTTGCTGCAAGGGTAAACCCTCCTGTTTCGTGATCTGCCGTTACTATTACTAGAGTATTTCCATCCTTTTCAGCATAATCCAAAACCAAGCCTATCATTTTATCAAAATCCAAAGTTTCTTTAATAAGGTAGTCTGCATCATTTGCATGCCCACCCCAATCAATCTGACTGCCTTCTACCATCATAAAAAATGGCCTGTCATGCATATCGAAATAGTTTAGGGCTAAATCAGTAGCATCGCTTAAAAAATCACCTCTTCCTTTAGACATTTTTGGCATCGCATCTTTTGCTAATAAAAAGCCATATTTATTGCCCTTTTCCAATTGTTCGGGTGCAATTAGGTTTTCAACATTTGTAATAAAACCATTTTTCTTTAAATGACTGATAATATCAATTTTCTCGTCTTTGTCCAGGAAATATTCTAAACCACCACCAGCAAAAAAGTCAACTTCAGATTCTGGCATTTGGGCTGCAATTTCTTTGGCCATGTGTCTGGATTTTGCATGAGCGAAAAAACTGGCAGGTGTAGCATGTGTGATGGAAGAAGTGGAAATTAAACCCGTAGTAAATTCCTTTTTTCCTAAAAATTCCAAAATCGTTTCTATTGGTTTTTTATCAACATCCACAGCAATGGCCGTGTTATAGGACTTTTTACCACATGAAATCGCAGTTGCTCCAGCCGCAGAATCTGTTATTTTTTCTTTGGCAGATGATGTCCTACTCAATCCTACAATTGGAAATCTGGAGAAATTCGGTTCTTGGTTTTCGTTCTCCTGAAAATAATAGGCTGAAGACATTTGAGAAATTCCCATACCATCCCCAATTAGGATAATAATATTTTTTGGGCTTTTGTCTTTTGGAGTTTCACGTTCTTCTTTCGAGGAGTTTACAAAACTTGTAACGATGAATAGAATCAGTCCCAGACTGATAAATGCGGCTATTTTTTTCATGGGTTTGAATTGTAATGCGAAGTAAAGGAAATTTCGTTTGTGCTGGTCTGAAATAATAATTTTGAAGTAATTTTTTATTTCAGAAGGGGATAAATTCTTTGTTTTGGTTTTTGATTGAGTTTGATTGAGATTCAATTGTTCTTGAAGCTTGCTGTTGCCTATTGATTTCAAACTGGTTGTTGGGCAAAAAGTTTAAGGAACTTAAAAATTCATTTTTAATAAATTTCAGTTTGGTTCCCATAAACCTACTGATTCAACCATTCCTTAAAATCACTAACCTTTTCCCTACTCATTAAAATATCCTTATCCCCACAATTTTTTAAAACAAGCTTAATACGGCTGTTGCTATAGGCTCGCATATCTTCAATACTTTCAAATGAGGCGATGTATTTTCTATTCAGTCGGTAGTACTTTTTAGGGTTTAGGATGTCCAATAATTGATCT
>CAKZNE010000277.1 GCA_937129395.1 uncultured Cryomorphaceae bacterium
CAAAAGTAGAAGCGCAAATTCCAAAAAACTCCTTCTAAATCTTAAAATAAAAATGTCTGCTTTTAGGCTAAAACTTCTTGGCCCTGTTCCTCTTTGGATTAAACTTCCATTTTTTCTTAGCTGGTAGAAAATTAATTTTTCACCTCCCTTTTGTTCGATATTATCTTTTGTTAATCTCTACAGCATTTGGCGCCAATACATTTGTCCTATTCAAAATGAAAAAACAATTTACAATGACACGATTAAAAAGAACACTTACAATTTTCACTTTAACAATTACAGCTATGGCATTTTATTCTTGCGAAAGAGATGGGGAATTACTAGCAGCATTTTCCGAAAGTGATGTTGCAGAAATTATTGAATCCAGCCTCGATAGTAATGTTGGAGGATTAACTAGTAATTTCAAAGCTGTAACAGAACAATTATTAGCCGCGTTAGATTCTGGAGATTTATGTGATTCAACCTATACAGATACCATAATTAGCAATTTTCAGGGCTTAAGGCTTTCCGCTCACTATGAAACAGAATTTTCCTACAATTTGGTTTGCAATCCACTTGGAAATTCACAAAGCTCAGCTGTTAATTCCTATACCAAATCCTTATACAATAACACAAGAATATACTCTAATGATTCGGCTACCTTCAATGTCAGTGTTTCAGGTTTACAGGCCAGTTCATTACATCTTCTTATTAATGGGTCGTACAATAGAACTGGAAATCAAGAACTAAACTTTAGGGAATCCACTGATATAAACAGCATTTTATCAGTGAATCTTACGGATCTTAAAATAAAAAAGCAGGGAAATACTGTTGTATCCGGAAGCGGCACTTTTACCTTTAGTGGAACAGCTCCAAACAATAGCTTCAACTATTCTGGAACCATAATTTTTGGTGGAAACAACACAGGAACTTTAACCATAGGCACAGAAACCTACGATATGGATTGGAATTAAACCAATCCTAATATTTCAATTTAATTCTAAAACCCAACTATCATGAAAGATCAATTCCAATACATTTTGCCCTTAGCAATTAACATAATTAGGTACTTTCTTTTTGCAGGAATTCCTTTTTTGATATTCTACATAAAATTTCCCGACTTCTTTAAAAAGAATAAAATCCAGTCGCGTTTTGCCAAGCGTAAGGATTTTATTCGGGAAATACTGCACTCCACACAAACCACTTTCATATTAGCAGGTGTTGGCTTGCTAATGATGAAAACGCCATTAATCGAATACACCCAAGTTTATTTCAATATTTCCGATCAACCTTTAGCTTGGATCCCTGTTAGCCTAATTCTAGCTTTGGTTTTGCATGACACTTTTTTCTATTGGATGCATAGATTAATCCATCATCCACTATTATTTAAGCGCATTCATTTGGTTCATCACAAGTCGGTAAATCCTTCTCCATGGACATCCTATTCCTTTCACATTTTAGAAGCCATTTTAGAATCTCTGGTTGCTCCAATAATATTATTGCTTATTCCAATGCATCCAATCGCCTTATTACTTTTTGCACTTTCTAGCTTTATTATAAATGTTTATGGACATTTGGGTTATGAAATTGCACCCAAGTGGCTCCGACATTCATTATTTTTTGAGATTTTGAATACTTCCACACATCACAATTATCACCATGAGAAATTTAACGGCAATTATGGTTTGTATTTTAGGATTTGGGATAGAATTATGAAAACAGAACATCCAGATTATGTTATGCAGTATGATTTAATTCAAAAAAGAAGGTTTGGTGATGATCATCAATCTAAGTACAACTGGAAAATAGGAGCCCTTTTTCTATTTATTGTAAGTATCTCTCTTGTAAATATCAAGGCCAAAAGTCCAAGCAGTATTGAAGGTAAATGGAAGGATGAAAAAACAGGAGGAATCATTTCAATTTATGAGGAGGATGGTCTGTATTTCGGCCAATTACTAGGAGCCGATAAAGCTGAGCACAACCAAAAAATCAAAGAAAAAGGCAAAATTTTCATCCTTAAAAACTTCAAAAAGGAAAGTGATACGAAATACTGCTGTGGGACTATTTTTCAGCCCCTAGAAAAAAGAACAGTTAAAGGAACACTGGTTCTGGAAGAAGAGAATAAATTAAAAATTAATGGAAAATATGCAGGCTTCACGGGAAGTAGAATTTGGAAAAGAATGTGAATTTCCTAACTACTGGCCTTCATTTTTTCCTTTTTTAAATTAAAAGCTTCAGTTCAAATAAAATAATGTTTTGAAAATAAACTAATGAAAATTGCAAAAGCTAAATTATCTGATTCCAAACATTTAACAGCCCTCACTATTCGTTCTAAAGCCCATTGGAATTATGATGAAAAACAAATTTTAGAATGGATTCCCGACCTTACCATAACTAAAAAATACTTTGAGGAAAGTGAAATATTCAAATTATCCCAAAATAATCAGCTTATTGGTTTTTACGCCTACCGCATTGAAAATAAAACAGACCTAAAGCTTGATTTTTTATTTGTGGAACCCGATTGTATCGGAAAGGGATATGGAGAATTATTGCTTAGCGATTTAATAAGACGAAGTCAAGTGAAAAAGATCAACCGGGTTCTTGTGGAATCGGATCCAAATTCTGAGGGCTTTTATTTTAATTATGGTTTTCGAGTAATTGGAAAATTTGAAAGTTCAATAAAGGATCGATTTTTACCAATTATGGAACTTCATTTAAAGTCTTGATGGAACTAACAATTGGGAATTACAAATCCTTTAGAGGATAAGGTTTCCAATTGAAAATTAGCTTATTTTCGAATTGGTATTTAAGTTCAAACATGATGAATAGCAATCAAAAAGTAAGCGATTATATAGACCAGGCCAGTCCGGCACAGGTGGAAATATTGGAATATTTACGCCAACTCATCCATAAAACAATTAACGGAGTAAGTGAAGAAATAAAATGGGGCTTTCCTGTTTTTGCCAAAACCAAGGATTTTGCCTACTTCCGTTTTTCGAAGAAACACATTACTCTTGGATTTTATAATATTGATAAAATCAAGGATCCTAATAATTTGCTGGAAGGAACGGGAAATACACTCAAGCACATTAAAATCAAGAATAAAGAAGATATAAATGATTAGATTTTAAAAGATTGGTTTGTTGCTATAGCTGAGTAAATTTTGACAACATCCCTTTCCAAACCTATGAAAACCAGTTTACTTATTTTATTCTCCTTTGCTTATACATCCCTTTACTCGCAGAAAGTTTATTATTCAAATCTTAACAATAATAGACTTTCAAAAATGGAATTAATCACCCTTACCAAAAGTTTAAGCCAACAAGATTCTGCTTTTTACCATGCTGAAATAAATCATTCCATTTTTAAATCAGATTCAACAATTCATTTTGTTTCCTTTATTAAACAATCCAAAAAACCACCTAAACACATTGACTATTCACCAATGTATTTCCTGTTAGGAAGGCAGTTTCCTGATTTCAAAATTCTGAACATAGAATTGGATACCATTTCCTTGAGCTATTTTTATGGAAAACCTACGTTACTAAACTTTTGGTTTTCAGATTGTCCTCCTTGTGTGGCCGAAATACCAATTTTGAATGGTATTGCTAAGGAATTTGAGAATGAAGTAAATTTTCTGGCTATTACTTTTGAACCACAAAAAGTGGTTCGAAGTTTTCTTAGTGAAAATCCTTTTTCCTTTTACCATTTAATAAATGAGTTCGATCTAATGAAAAAAATAAAATTAGATGGATACCCGATGAATATATTGATTGATGAAAATGGAAAAATTATTCGGATAATGGGCGGCATACCATTTATCGAAACAGAAACTGGAAGAAAAATTGGAGAAGCAAAACTTATTCGTTCTGAGCTTTCCAAATTAACTGAATCTCAAAAAAATTGAAAATGAATATCGAAACTTTTATTGTAGATTCATTTACAGACCAACCATTCAAGGGAAACCCAGCAGGGGTTTGCGTTTTAGAAGAAATCCTTAGTGAAGAATTGATGCTTTCTATTGCAAAAGAATTGGGTCTGTCAGAAACAGCTTTTATGATTCCTTTGGAGGAAGCAAATACTTTTTCCATCCGATATTTTTCACCTAAAATGGAAATACCCTTATGTGGACATGCCACTTTAGCGGCTTCTAAAGTTTTGTTTAGCAAAATGGAAAATCAAAGCAATCTTAGATTTATCACCATTCAAAAACTTGAATTAAAAATCAATAAAATACTGGATTACATTGAAATGAACTTTCCTATTTATTCTACAGTCCCCTCCCCAGTTTCAGGGGAATTACTTTTTGCATTAGGGATAGATCGAGTTGTAAATAGTGTATTTAACAAGGAATTGGAGATTTTGTTATTGGAAATTGAGGATTGTCAATTATTAAAAAATTTACAACCAAATTTTGAAAAATTGCTCCAATCTCATAATTCTATTAATGGTGTTTTGGTAACGGCAAAATCAGAACAAGCAAATTATGATTTTGAATCCAGGTATTTTTGGCCTTGGAGCGGTACAAATGAAGATCCTGTAACTGGAGGTACCCATACTTTTCTAGGCAAATATTGGGGCTCACGCTTGGGCAAAACGCAAATGAATTCTTACCAATGCTCCAATAGAGGTGGTTTTATGGAAGTGGAACTTTTAAATGATACTCAGATGATCCTAAGAAGCATGGCTCGAATTGTTTTCGAAGGAAGAATCCGTATTTAATATTCATTTTTTTAAAATTCTCTAAACCCTTTTATCCTTTACATTTTCAAGCGCTTAACCAGCCATTTACACTAAAGTATTTTTAAAACAGATTGGCTAGTCCAATTTTAAAAATGGCTTTCAAACCGAAAAGTTGCCTCATTATTGGGAAACAATTTCATATATCGTAATTTAGGAAATTGAGAACCCAAAATTCTTGAGAATTCAATAAAAAAACGCATTCCTCAGCCACTGGGAACAAGCGGAATTAGGGCTAGATAAAATTCAAGGAAAAGACATGAAACCAAAACGTGAATAATGCTGAATGAAATTGATTTAGAAAATGACATGTCATCTCCTTATTTTGTTATTAATAAGGAAACTTGTCATCAATTTGAATCGGATATGAAATCCATTGGAGCTGAAGTTGAAGGGACTTATGGGGCTTGGTCATTTTATTGTAAGGGCGTCATTCTCGAAGAACCAAAATCTGAAGTATCCATGGAAAAATCCACCTATTCGGAGGATGATTATTCTATGTTTGACAGTGTTTTTAATTTTTCGGATTGGACAATAAAATCTCAAAACCTAAACTTTACTGCCAAAATAAGGAAGTCAAATATTTGGGATCATTTGGGCCTGAGTTCCTATAAAAAAATACATAAGGACTTGGATTATCGATATAAATGTGAAGGAGATAATGGCTCTTTTTTCAATTCAATTCTTGGTTCAATTCAATTATTAATGGCCAAGGAGTGCTTGTATTATTTCAAAATAGAAAATGGGGTTCTAAACCTAAAGTTTGAAGCAGATCAAACTTTTATTTCCGAATTTAAAGATTTGCGAAAGCTTATAAAAGAAGGCTAAATTGCTTAAAGCCAATACGTATTATGATAAAGAAGATTCTAATTTCCATCCTGATACTTATGAACCTAATGGTTTTACTTGGGCAAATTTGGCCCGAAGGAACTCCGCCTTTTGCTAAAACTATAAACCTAATATTTTTATCCTCTTGCCTTTTGTTTTTAATTTTCAGTCTTCGTAAATCACTCAAAAAAAGCTAAACATGGAAAACTTCAATTGGACTCAATTCACCAAAAAAATCGCAATTAAGGCGAGCCTCAAACAGATTTATGATGCCTGGACAATCCCAGAAGAAATTGAAAAGTGGTTTCTAAGTCAAGCTATTTACGACAGAGAAAACGAAGGGAGTGTTCCCAGAAATGAAAACATTCAAGAAAAGGATAAGTACCAATGGTCTTGGTTTTTGTTTGATATTGTTGAAGAGGGTGATATTCTTGAAGCAAATGGCATAGACTTCTTAAAATTCAGTTTTGCTGGTAACTGCAGAGTTGAGGTGAAACTAAAAGAAGTTGGTAACCACGTTGTTGTGGAATTAAGTCAGGGAAATATTCCCACAGATGATAAGTCCAAAAAAGGAATAAGGCTAGGTTGCGATTCGGGCTGGTCCTTTTTCCTTTTGAATTTAAAATCCGTTTATGAGGGTGGACTTGACCTTCGCAATAAGAACCCCGAATTTATTGGGATGATAAATAATTAGATTCTCCTATTATTCCCCTATTCCTTCGATCGAATATCTTCGTGGTTATAGATTTGCCATCCTGAAAATTTTTCATGCATCCTATACTAGAATTTAAAGTAAATTCTACAAGGCTCCCTTTGCCTTTTCAATAAAATTGCGAAAATAATTCTTGAGAATTGAATCTAGGACTTGATTCAATTGGTCTTGAAAAAAAAATCACGTAAAGTTCGGTTTATTTCCGAACTTTTCTTTAAATTCGCATCACTAATGAGACTGATTAATAGAAAAGCATTAGAAAAATTAAAGAAAAAGAAAATTGGAAACCGCCCCTTAACCAAGGCCATTGACAAATTAATAAATGACATTCAGGCTTGTAATTGGGAAAGCCAAAAGGAATTGATAATTACACGCCCGGATGCAGATTCGATACATGAAGATGGTTTTTACTTTTTTAATATTAATGTTCACAGAACAATGATTCTGTTGGAATTTGGAGAAAACGAAGCTTCGGTTGTTTGGGTGGGAGACCACCAGAAATATGAACAAATATTCCAAAACAACAAGGATACTATTCGAAAATGGTTGAGCGCTAACGATTTGGATATAAAAATTATGAAAACACAACTAGACATTCAGAAACTATTGGAAAACGGAATAATTGAAAATGCCCTTGATTTTGAAAGGGCATTGATAACCGATAGAAAATTAAGGGTTCTTTCCAAAGAAGATCCAAAATATAAGGTTCTCCGTAAAAAATTAAGGCAGCTAATTGAGGCTTATGAAAATAGACATTGGTCCGCCGAAACAAAAATTACGAACCAAAAAATTCAGGAAAGTGATTTGGCGGAAATTATCGCCGAACAGGAAAGATTATTCATTAAAACCAGAAAGGAATTGATAAGGCAAAAACTTAAAGATCTAAGTCTTAGTCAACAAAATCTAGGTTTGGTTTTAGGTCATGGAAGTAAATCTTATATGTCGGAATTGATGAATGGACTTAGTCCTTTTAGTTTAAGGGATTTAATTATAATAAACCGATTACTAAAAATTGATTTAACCGACCTAATCCCCACCTTTTTGGCTCAGGCAGATCGAAAAAAGGTCCGTGCTTCCATTGAAAAATTAGATAATCCCAAACTAAGTTTTTATAAAGATGATTTTGCTATTGCATGATTTCCCAAGGAGATAAATTGCATCTTTGAATAATAAACCAAAAAAGTGACTCCTCTTAAAAAGAACCTTAAAATCGTAGGACTTTATTTTCTTAGTCTGGTTTTGCTTCTGCTTTTTTGGATAATGGAAAATTCAAATTCTTTGAATGATTTTCTTGAAAAGGCAGATAATCACAGAACTGACTATGGATTTGGTTTTTTCTTTGTCTTGGGTCTTCTAAAATATGCCTTTCTTCTTGGGGGTATAGCTATTCCATTACTTTTAAGTTCCCTAATTTTTATCAGGGTTTGGAAAAAAACCCACAGATTGGATAAGGATCATTTTAGGGGAAAATATTAACCTTATGAAAAAAGCAACGGTTATTTGTCTTTTTGTTTTTTTGGGCTTCTGGATTTTTTCTAAAATTCAGTTTAATCCCCAACCTTTTGAATGGGGTCATTCTTTCACATTTCGTAATGAGCTAGGATTTGAATTTGATAGTTTAGAAATTGTGCTTGGTGAAATAAAATCTACAATTCCCAACCCTAAAAACTTTCAAGATTTGGAGTGTAATTTTGATCTTAAAAAAGGCTCCTATCCCCTAAATGTTATCCTAAAGGTTTATGTGGACGGTCAATTTCAAACCCTAAAAGCAGATTCATTTAATTGCTATAATTGCGATGGCAGTCATTTGTATATTTTAAAATTCCCGCAAGCCAAATATTCCTTTCTTCACTGATTTATAAACCAATTTTCATTTTATAAATTTGAATAATGGACGATTCACTAAGCAACTTCAATTCGGACTACAAAAATCAAATGAAAATTGGTAATATTTCTAAAGTCTACAAAGGCTTAATGAAGTATTTAATGAATTTAAGAAGTCATTTTCTAAATAAATATCCCGATGAATTTTCGGTTGGTAGCTTTTACCAGGGATATATGGATATTAGCTATTTTCCTCTAAGACCTGAATCATTGAGGAGACAAAAGCTAAAAATAGGCTTGGTCTTTAACCATGAAAAATTCCAATTCGAGATTTGGCTTGTTGGTCAGAATAAAAAAATCCAAAAGGACTATTGGGACTGGTTAAAAGAAAAATCTTGGAGCAAATACAAGCTCTCACCAAGCCCGCAAAATTCCATTATAAAGGAAATAATCGTTAAGGATCCCGATTTTAGTGATTTGGATTCTTTAACAGAAAAAATTGAGATTGAAACTTTGGGTTTTATTAAGAATATTCTGGAAATTGAGATTCTGGAGGAATAATTTGCTTAATCATAAATACTTAACTCCTTTTAATTTCCGATTCGAACTAGGATCAATTTGTTAATTTGCAAATGATCATATTGAAATTACCAAAATGATAAAGACCCCATTCCTACTTTTCTTTTGCCTTTTCTGCCAAAGCATTTCTGCCCAATACCAAATAGGCATTGTGCCCAGAACTAGCCCAGATAAAAAGGTATACCAAAAAGTAGGTTTTACAGAAATTGAAATCCAATATGGCAGTCCGGCAGTAAAGGACAGGCAAATTTGGGGTGAGCTTGTCCCCTACTCAAAAGTTTGGCGCGCTGGGGCTAATGCTGCTACCACAATTGAATTTAGTTCAGCAGTGAAAATTGGGGGTCAAAATTTAGATAGCGGAAAATATTCCTTTTTTATAATTCCCCATGAAAAAGGTGATTGGACCATCATTTTCAATAAAATCCACAAACAATGGGGGGCTTTTAAATATGATAAAGAACAAGATATTCTACGGTTCAACATCAAACCCAAAAAAGTAAAATCAAATACAGAAAACCTGAGTTACACTCTGCAACAAAAGAATTTCAAGGAAGGGAGTATTTTTTTAAACTGGGAGTTTATGGAACTGGAAATCTCCTTCCAAACCCAATACCTTACAGAATTCGCAAAAATAATAGAGGCAAGAGCAGAACTGCAACCAAGCAATATAAGGTGGATTCCATATTTACAAGGAGCAGCCCATTTAGAAGAGATAAAGGACAGTTTGGAATTGGCTTTAATTTGGATCAATAAGGCAGAGGAAATAATGGACTTGAATACAGATTGGAATGAAAGTTTTTACCCCAGAGTTTATATTGAAGGTCATTTGTATTGGACCAAAGCAAAGATTCTGGCTTGGAATAAAAACTTTAAGGATGCAATGAAGTATGTGGAACGTTTGAAAAATATGGAAGAAAGATCATTTTACACAAAGAAAAATAATAGTGAAGGAATTGATTTGCATTTTAGCCAATGGAAAAAGAAATGATACAAATCCACAAAAACTCAGAATCATAAATGCAAATCGATAAACGAATGGTAAATAAACTCCTTGCCCTTATAGTATTAATACTATGTCAGACTTTCGCCTCCAAGGGACAAGAATTATACATCAAAACCTTTGGAGAACCAAGCGCCACTCCAGTCATTTTTTTACATGGTGGGCCGGGGTATAATTGCTCCAGTTTTGAGGTAACAACGGCCCAAAACCTGGCAGATGCTGGCTTTTTTGTTATAGCATATGATCGCAGAGGGGAAGGACGGTCTGGAGCCATTGCTGAATTTACCTTTAACCAAAGTCAGGAAGATTTATTGGGAATAATGGATTCTTTAAAAATTGAGTCTGCTCATTTAATAGGACACAGTTTTGGCGGAATGCTGGCCATCACTTTAGCAGAAAATTTTCCAGAACGCATTGGATCAATAACCCTAGTAGGTGCACCAGTTTCCTTGCAAGAATCCTTTAAAACTATCATTAAAACTTGTGAAAGCATTTACCAAGAAAAGCAGGATAAAACCAATCTTTCTTATATAAAAATGCTGAAAGGAATGGATTCTACCTCAGTCCAATACAGCTCCTATTGTTTTATGCACGCCATGCAAAATGGATTTTATTCACCAAAAAGCCCTAATCAGGAAGCATTGGCCATGTATAAGTTATTTAGAACAGATTCTATTTTAAAGATTAATGGATCTAGAATGGGACATAAGCAGCCACAAGGATTTTGGAAAAATGAGGCGTATACCACAATGGATTTATCCACAAATATTGAAGTATTACGAGAAAAAGGCCTTCCAATTTTTGGGATTTACGGAAAAGAAGATGGCTTGTACTCCCAAGAGCAGATTATGGAATTGGAAGAATTATTAGGAGAAAATAAGCTTTTGTATTTGGATGACTGTTCCCATAGTGTGTTTATAGATCAGCAAAAATTATTTATAGGAGCTTTGCTAAATTTCACTCAAAAGAATTGATTATTAGAAAATAAAATGAGGAAGAAATACATTGAAAATAAGGGCTTAGATGAAAACATTCGTTTTCATGGTGAAGAAAACTCAAGACTTAACAACCTTACCGATGCAGTATTTGGCATCGCATTGGCCCTTTTAATATTTAATGTTTCAGATGCAGATTCCTTTTCAGATCTGGTAGTTTTTGCAAAATCCTTTCCTGCAATTTTACTGAGTATTATTCTCCTATATTTAGTTTGGAAGGAACACGTAACCTTTACCAATGTCTTTGCCATTCGCGGTTTCAAGCTTCAGTTTCTGAACATCATTTTTATTGCCCTTGTGATTTTTTATGTGTATCCCTTACGGTTTTTAACAAAACTGCTCACTAGTATGATGTTTAATTTGGAAATTGAATTGAAAATTAATGCCACCGATATTCCAGATTTAATGATCTTTTACGGAAGTATTATTCTTTGTATTTAATTCGCCCTATTTCTATCTTATTCCACGGTACTTAAGGAAAATAAGAACTTGAACCCTTATGAAAAACTCTTTACCAAATCAGAAAGAAATAGGATGCTTGTTATGGCCTTGGTCCCATTTATTTCGGTTCTATTATCTTTAATCCTCCAGAATTATTCCCTGCTTTGGGCAAGTGTCTTGTCCGGAACTGCCTATGGTTTATATCCTATTTTCATTTCACTTTGGCGGAAAAGGTATGAATCCAATAAAAAGGTTTTTTTAGAAAACAACATGGAATAATCCCGAACAAAGCTTGAATATATTATTAAAATTAAGGTTCCTACACGATTAATTACAACCTTAATACCCCATTTATAGTTGTTTATACCCCCAAAAGCTTCTTTCATATAAAAAATTGGTCTTGCAATTCAAAACTCTGTAATTTGTATTAATTCAACACTAAAAATGAAAGCCATTAGCTCAGCAAAAATTAGCATTCACCTTCTTTTTTGGGTAATCTATATTCTTATTTTGTTTGTTTTTGATCCACCCTATTTTGAGGAATTGGAAATGGCCTGGTATGAAAAAATTGAGCTAGGAATGCTGGTGTTGGTTGCAGGAATCGCCTATTTAAATGAACAAATCTTACTCCCCTATTTCTTAAAACGGAAATATTATTGGCTTTACGGATTCCTAGTTGTAAATCTACTTTTCTTCTCAACCCTTTTCTATTGCGATTTTTTAATGTTGGAAGCATGTACATTTTCAACTTGTCTTTCCAACAACCTATGGATCATTTCTTTACCTCTTATTTTCTTTTCCTTTATCTGGATGTTCCTTCAGTTTTACAATAAGCAAAAAGAATTAGAAGAAGCACAAAAGGAAAGGCTTAAAATGGAGTTGAAATTTTTAAAATCCCAAATTAACCCACATGTACTTTTCAATAGTTTAAATACCATTTATGCACAAGCCATTAAAGAAAATGAAGGAATTGCAGAAATGATTTTAATGCTATCTGAAAACTTAAAATATGTCTTAAACCAAAGTACAGATACCTTGGTAGATTTGGAAAAGGATATAGCCTTTATCGAAAACTACCTAGAGTTTCAAGAGTTACGCACGGAAGGTGTAAATAGAATTATTTATAAAAAAGAAATTGATTCTTATAATCATTCCATTGCCCCTTTAATTTTAATTGATTTAATCGAAAATGCCTTTAAACATGCTGTTTACAAAGATGATGAACCCAGTGACATTGAAATATTTCTGCGAGTAAAAGATCAGCAACTTCATTTTCAATGTAAAAATGAGTTTGATCCAAATTCAAATGAAGAAAAGGAAGAGTCTACCGAGATTGGCTTAAAAAACTTACATCACCGTTTGAGGCTCATTTATGCTGACCTATACACGCTCAACATAAGCAGAGACAATGGCTTTTTTAGGGTGGAATTAAAAATAAACCTAGCATGAATTGTGTAATAATTGAAGATGAAGTTCCAGCCCAAGAAATATTAACGGCCTACCTAAACAAGGTTCCAGAGTTAAAACTTATAGGAATTTTTAATACGGCCTTAAAAGCCAATTCAATTTTTAAGGAAAAAAGGGTTGACATTTTATTTTTAGATATTAATCTGCCTAACCTTTCCGGTCTTCAGTTTTTAAAAACGTTAAAACAACCGCCTTTAGTGATTATGACAACCGCCTATGGCGACTATGCGGTTGAGAGTTTTGAATTTGAAACAATCATTGATTATTTAGTTAAGCCTTTCAGCTTTGAGCGATTTTTGAAATCCATCAATAAGATTCAATCTCGTCAACAACCTCAATCCCAAATTCAATATCAAAGCCCGGAAAGCATAAGTAGCAACCTTGAATTTGTATTTATCAATGTAGATAAAACCTTACATAAAATTGATCTAAAGAACATGGTCTATGTACAATCTGATCGCAATTATGTAAGCGTGGTTTCCAAAGACATAAACCTCTCTTTTATCGATTCCTTAAAAAATTGGAATAGCTATTTGAATAGAGATAATTTTTTACAAGTCCATCGATCCTATATCATAAACTTGGATTTTATAGAAAAGTTAACAGGTAATATCGTCTACCTGGATGGCCATAAAATTCCAGTTGGAAAAACTTTTAAGGAAGACCTATTTAAAAGAGTAAAACCAATAAACTAAACTTTCCTTCGTACCTCCAATAGCTCCATTGGTACACTTTTTTTGAAGTCTAGCGAGCTTTCCATTTAATTTGATTTTTCAGTAAGGTTCTTAGTCCTCCGGATTAATCTTTTCTCAAAAAAAACTCAAATTATGGAAAGACGAAAATTTATCAAAAACACCATTTCATTCTCCATGCTATTGGCTTTTCATAAGCAGGCATTGGCTCAATTTTCAGACTCTCCAAAGGAAATTGGAATAGGAAAGGGAATTGCCCGCTTCCCGGAAATAAGCTTATATACCCATAAACTTGAAGAAACTTATAATTTCTATTCAAAGGATTTGGGACTTAAAATTCTTAAAAAGACCAACAATATGTTTTCCATAGAAATTGGGGAATCTATTTTAATTTTTAAGAAAGCTGAAGAGGGAACAGAACCCTTTTATCATTATGCCATAAATATCCCTTCAAATAAATATAAGGAGGCTCAAAAATGGCTTTCTAAAAGAACGACTTTGTTACAAGACCAAGATTCAAGCGGTGAGCTTTTCTATTTTGGGTTTTGGGATGCACATGCCATGTATTTTAAGGATCCTTCGGGAAATATTGGCGAGTTAATAGCAAGGCATACAATGGGTAATGACAAAGAAGGAGAATTTGACACCAGCCATTTATTGGCGATTAGCGAAATTGGAACTCCGGTTGAGGATCCCGCTCATTTGGCATCGGAATTAAAAACTGAATTTGGTTTGGAAAAATATGGGAGCTCCATGTTTATTGGCGATGAAAATGGACTATTCGTTGCTGTGCCAATTGATAGACCTTGGATTCCTGAAAACACTCAAAAAGCGGCAATTCATCCAACGGAAATTAGCCTATCCGACAAGGGGAAAGAAAATTATAATTACAAAGACTACCCCTATTCAATACGCGGGAAAAAGTAAAATACCAGTCTAAAAAAGTTTATTCAAAAAAATAAAAATCACAGAAAATGAAAAAATTAAGTCATCTAATTATTCTAATAGGCTTTATGGTCATTCTAAACGCTTGTCAAAGCAATGGGGAACAAATAGTCTCCAAGGAAGCAGAAATTATTCCTCATGCTTCACTAGAAAACAATAGGGTTTATAAGCAATTGAAAAAGGATTGTAAATTAACTTGGACAGCCTGGCATTTAGGAGGAATGGATCCTAGAAATGGAACTTTAGACTATAGGGAAGCAGAACTTTTAGTAAATAATGGAAAGTTAAATTCTATGTCTATTCTTCTGGATATGAATAGTATTACCGTGTTAGACTTGCCGGATGATGCCATTATTGAGCTCACAGATCATTTAAAGTCAGATGATTTTTTTAAGGTCGATTCTTTCCCTATTTCAAAATTTGAAATGACAAAACTTGAAGGTTTAGAAGGTGACTATAATTCGAAAATCACTGGAAACTTAACTATTCTAGGAATTTCTAAAAGCATTTCATTTAAAGGGAATTTAATTATAACTGAAAAAGAGATTGAATTGAAATCCCAAGAATTTATAATCAACCGAGCAGAATGGGGCATGACCTATAATGCAAAAGGGACGGTTGGAATTCCTCTTGATTATTTAATATCCGATGATGTTCAATTCCAAGTAGATATTAGCATTTTAAAATAACCATTGTGGTACGTATTTCTTCAATTCTCATCATTTTTCTTATATTTTTTTCTTGTGAAAATGTAAAAAGGCAAATAATTCTAATTATTTAGAATTTTGTGTGACATTTGTTTTATAAATCCGGTCAAGCCTTGCATGCCGTAGGGCGGGGGCTTTGTTCGCGATTGCGAGTTTTAGCTGGCGAAACCGCCGCCCACTTGCCGATCGCGTATGGAATAGCTTGGCATTATCGCGTGATATGGCTTGTATCTTGCTGGCGCGGGGTTTGCGGCGGGTTTCATAATCTGCCAAAGCCGCGGCGGGCATGCCTGCTTGCGCCGTGACAGAGGCGGCCAAGACCCAGGCGTCTTCAATGGCCATCGCAGCGCCTTGCGCCATAAAGGGTAGCATGGGATGGGCAGCATCACCCAAAAGCGCCGCGCGGCCATCAGTCCATTTCGGCAAAGGCTTGCGGTCAAACAGGCCCCAAAGATAACACTGATCGCAAGCCCCCAGCAGGGCCGTTATGCGCGGATCCCACCCCGCAAAAGCATTACGCAGATTTTTTACCTCGCCCGCCTCGTGCCAGCTTTCTTTCGTCCACTGCTTTTGTTCGCGTACGGCCACAAAATTGATCATATCGCCGCCGCGCACATAGTAAGCAACGAAATGCGCCCCCGGCCCCAGCCAGGCATTAGCATCCGGCGGGATTGCGCCTGTTGGCAGGGCCTTTGCCGGAACAAGGCCGCGCCAAGCAATCTGGCCCGTAAATTGCGGTTTTTGCACGCCGAGTATTTGCGTTTGAATTTGCGAATGCAGACCGTCTGCACCGATCAATATATCGCCAGAGACTGTGTGTTGATCCAAATGAAGCGTGATCTGATTATCAGATTGCGTATAACGCATAGCCTGATTGCCGCTGTGAATTTTTGCGCCTGCGTCTATGGCGGCCTCAAATAAAATCCGGTGTAGATCGGCGCGGTGGATATGCAGATAATCCTGCCTATAGCGCGCGCGGTGTGCGTGTTTTAGCGGCGTTGTTAAAAGCGGTTTTCCGCTTTGGTAATCGCGTAGAACCGCTGCATTGGGCGCAAAGCCTGCGGCGCGGATTTCGGCCTCTACGCCCAAGGCTGACAAAACATGCATGGCATTGGCACTAAGCTGCAAGCCTGCGCCAACTTCGCCAAGCACGGCTCTTTTTTCAAAAACAGAAACGCGTGCGCCGCGCTTTGCAAAGGCCAAAGCCGCGCTAAGCCCGCCTATGCCGCCGCCTGCAATAAGTATATGTTGCTGTTTACTGATCACAAACCCTATCTGCGCCAATGATCAAGCCGCATAGCGTGATCTAAAGTCAATCTTTTACGGATTAGTTTTGATATTGCAAAGTCAGAAGCGGTTTTAAACCCGGTTAATTAAGAGGGCCAGATGAGAAAATCAATTTGGGGGCTTGCGGCTGTTTTGGCGCTGAGCGCCTGCAATCAAGATGTGAAGACCGAAACCGCTGCAAATACGCCCGCAATACCCGCAGCTGAAAAACAAGTGTTTTGGGGCGATACACATTTGCACACAACGAATTCTGCCGATGCATTTGCTTTTGGCGCGCGCCTGACGCCGGATGCGGCTTACCGGTTTGCAAAAGGGGAGAAAGTCATATCCTCTACCGGCTTGCCTGCACAGCTTGCGCGCCCGCTTGATTTTCTAGTGGTTGCCGATCACGGTGAAGGCCTTGGGATATCCAGTCAAATTCTGGAAGGCAATCCGGCCTTAACAGTTGACCCTGACGTTGCACAATGGAGCCGGATGATGCAAGAGGGCGGAGATAGCGCCGCAGCGGCTGCGACAGATTTAATAAACCGGTTTTCTGCCGGAAACATGCCAAGCGTATTTATCGATCCGAAAATTGTCGGACCGATTATCCGGTCGGTCTGGACAGAGCAAAACGCCATAGCTGATCATCACAATACGCCCGGCGAATTTACAGCATTTATCGGCTATGAATTCACTGCGCTGAATATGGGAAATAATCTACACCGGGTTGTGGTGTTTCGCGACGGGGCGGATAAAGCCGATCAGGTCATGCCTTTTCCGGCCACGGTAAGCATTAACCCGGAGCATTTATGGGAGGCTTTGGCGGCCTATGAGGCAAAAACGGGCGGACAGGTTTTGGCCATTCCGCACAATGGCAATCTGTCTAACGGGCAAATGTTCGCCATGAGCGACATTGAAGGCAATGTGATAGATACGGATTATGCGCAAAAAGCCGCGCGCTGGGAGCCTTTGGTAGAAGTCACCCAAATTAACGGCGATCGCGAATCGCATCCTTTCTTCT
>CAKZNE010000278.1 GCA_937129395.1 uncultured Cryomorphaceae bacterium
AGTAATGCACAGGGTCGAAGATCATTTGTTCGCGCTCGTAGCAGCGGGCGTGACGGGCGATGACCCCACCACCACAGCCGATCTCGACCACATCCACAAACGCACGGATCGTCACCTCCCGTAAGCCATAGGTGCTGGGAACCGAGTAATCATTGGATTTGTAGCGCACCAGAGATTGGGAGCTGACCCGGCCCGTTGCCTTGTGGCAGGCTTGGTAAGGCATGGCAGGGAGTGGCGACATGACGGCCAGATCCCGCTTCAGCCGTTCCCCGATCGTCTCCCGGTGCCCATGCAAGACAGCCGACTGCCGTGTCAGACATTGTTCTTCGAGCCAGACATTGAAGCTGTCCAGATCAGGGAATTCCGGCAGCGGCACCATCAATAGCGTTAATACTCAATCCCAATGACGCTCCTTTGTTTTTTGACAAGTCTCTTTCAAAATGATTTGGAATTTCTAAAATCACATCTACTTCGCCTTTAAGCATGGCTGTTACTGCCATGGAGGATGAGGGGAAGTCATTAACAATATTAAAAAAGGGAGAAGCACTAAATTTTTCTACAAGCCCACGAGACATTGAACTATGATCATGATCTATAAAGGAAAATTTTACATCTTTCACTTCAAAAGTTGCTGCATTAGACAAAATCAAGAGTTGGATTAGAGGTAGAATAAAAATAATGGGCAACATGGCCTTATTTCTAAAGATCTGTTTAAACTCCTTTTGTATAATGAATCCTAATGTTTTCATTATTCCAATCTAATTTTATATTTCCGAATACTGAGCACCATAAAAAACAAAGTCATTCCCAAAAGGATTAGGGTTTCCTTCCATATAAATGCTATACCGACGCCTTTTAGCATAATGGATTTAATAATAATGATGAACCATTTTGCAGGGATAATATTGGAGATTATCTGCAAAGGCATGGGCATACTTGATAAAGGGAAAATAAAACCTGATAATAGAATTACAGGGAGCATCAATCCCATCAAAGAAATCATCATTGCCGTTTGCTGGGTTGTGGAAACCGTAGAAATTAGGATGCCAAGGGCAAGGGCACTTAAAATAAAAAGAATGCTTTCCAAAGCCAATAATAGCAAGCTTCCTTCGACGGGCATTTTAAAAACAAAAATGCTTAAAACCACAATAATGGTAGCGTTTATTAAGGACAAAAAGATATAAGGGATAACCTTTCCAATTATTACTTCATAAGGTTTTAATGGGGAGACTAATAAAATTTCCATTGTACCTAATTCCTTTTCCTTTGTTATAGAAATGGAGGTCATCATAGCGGAAACCAACATCAAAATTATGGTCATTACCCCAGGAACAAACATGAATACGCTTTTGAGTTCAGGATTATACATCATTCTAGAACTGGGTTTTATTTGATAGGGAATTTGAAAATCGATATTCAACCCTTGCTGATAATTCCCTAATATGGCGGAAACATAATTACTGATGGTATTTGCGGTATTGGGATCCGTGGCATCTGTAATTATCTGAACTGTAGCTTGATATTTTCCATTTAGTTTTTTAGAAAAGTCTTTTTCAAAATTTAAAACTGCTTTTACTTTCCCTTTTTGAAAAACAGATTCTACATCCTTCTCTGATTCTACAAAATCTTGAATACTAAAATAGGGGGAAGCTGCAATTTTATTTATAATCTCTTTGGTAGTGGCATCTTTAGAATGATCTAAAATGGCGATATCTACATTATTGATTTCGTTTGTAATGGCAAATCCAAAAAGTAGTATCTGGGCAATCGGCATCCCGAAAAGGATAAAAAGAGAACGTTTATCTCTAAAAATATGGTAAAACTCCTTTTTAATAAAACCTACAAATGCTTTCATCCTCGAGCCAGTTTTAGAAATACTTCGTTCATGCTCTCTGCCTGAAATTGTTGCTTGAGTTTTTTGGGACTGTCCAATGCTTCAATTCTACCGTTTACCATTATAGAAACCCGATCGCAATATTCTGCTTCATCCATATAATGGGTAGTTACAAAAATGGTGGTTCCTTGATCTGCAGCTTTGTAAATCATTTCCCAAAATTGCCTTCTTGTTATGGGATCAACACCTCCTGTTGGTTCATCTAGAAAAACAATTTTAGGTTGGTGGAGTAGGGCAACTGAAAAAGACAACTTTTGTTTCCAACCCAAAGGCAGGGATCCAACTAATTGATTTGAAATATCTTGTAATTGCAACTCTTCCTCCAAAGCCTTCGTTTTTTCCTTGATTATTTTTCGCGATAAACCGTAAATCCCGCCAAAAAACATTATGTTTTCCCGAACCGTCAAATCATCGTACAAGGCAAACTTTTGGCTCATATAACCAATATTTTTTTTGATATTTTCAGTTTCCTTGTAAACGTCAAAACCTGCTACTCTTGCTTTTCCCGAACTAGGATGAGAAATACCAATTAATATTTTCATAGCAGTGGTTTTACCAGCGCCATTGGCTCCGAGAAATCCAAAAATCTCACCTTTTTTTAGCTCAAAGCTGATGGAATCTACAGCCTTAAAGTTTCCAAACTGTTTACTCAAGTTTTCTACCTCAATTACGTTCTCCGGTTTCATATTATCGAGCTAATTCCATAAAAACATCTTCAATAGTGGCTTCAGCTTTTTCTACAAGAACGTCGCTCAATCCCTTTTCTATCAAGTACTCTATTAATTCATCCGGCTCAAAATCTTCCCTTTTATCTGCGTAATGAACAAATTCACCAAAAGGGAAAACACTGTATTGAAAGGGATAGTCCTTCAGGTTTTTAATAAGATGAAACATGGAATTTGCCCTAACATTAAAAAGCGTTTTTGGATAATGTTTTACGATTTCTTGGGGTCTATCGGTTTGCAATAATCTACCAGAATCAATAAGAGCAATTCGATCACATAAAGCAGCTTCATCCATATAAGGAGTAGAAACCAAAATGCTAATTCCTTTTTGCTGTAATCGTTTTAACATCTCCCAAAATTCCTTGCGAGAAACAGGATCAACTCCAGTGGTAGGTTCATCTAAAAACAAAACCTTTGGCTTATGGATTAGAGCACAGCACAAAGCCAATTTCTGTTTCATCCCTCCAGACAACTGTCCTGCACGCCGTTTCTTAAAAGGTTCTATTTGAATGTAAATCTCTTTTATTAAATCATCATTTTCTTCCAAACTACTGCCAAAAATAGTGGCAAAGAAGTTTAAGTTTTCCTCAATGGTTAAATCCTGGTAAAGTGAAAATTTCCCCGGCATATAACCCACATTCTTTCGTATCGATTTATAATCTTTAATAACATCAAAACCAGAAACTTCCGCTTCACCCTCATCTGCAATTAAGAGAGTCGTTAATATTCGAAATAGACTTGTCTTCCCTGCACCGTCAGGCCCAATTAGCCCAAAAAGCTCACCTTTTTTCACCTCAAAAGAAATGTTCTGCAAGGCTTTTACATCCTTATAAGATTTTGATATGTTTCTGACGGTGATGCTCATTATTTCACCAAAAGGAAATTGGATTTGCTTATAGCATCAACCTGATGTTTTACATCTTTTTTAATATAAACACAATCACCTTCTTTAAGGTTTGTTTCGCCCGACTCATCCTTATAAATTCCATTACCTGAAACGCAAACCAAAAGGGCAGGAACTGCGCTTACATGTTCTTTTAATTGCTTACCAGCCTCAATCTGGAGGGAAATCACTTTGCCTTCCTCAGCCTTCAATAGGAGCTTAGTATGTACATCTTTCACTTCTTTGTGCGTTTCTATTAGATTCATTTTTGGATAGGTATTAAGGGTTTCTGTATTTTCTGTTTTACAGGAATTTAAAAGGCTCAGGCCTATAAAAAGAGCTAGTATTCTCATTTAATATGTGTTTAATTAATTATTTATTTGATTTATTTGAAACCCACATTTCTGCGGGCATTCCAATTTTAAGGCTGCCATCATTTTTCACCAGTATTTTCACCGCATAAATCAAGGAAACTCGTTCTTCCTTCGTTTGAATAATCTTAGGCGTAAATTCTGCCTTATCTGAAATCCAACTAATGGTTCCGGAAAAGGTTTTCATGCTTTCATCTTGGTCA
>CAKZNE010000279.1 GCA_937129395.1 uncultured Cryomorphaceae bacterium
AAGAGGCTATAAACCGGGACGTTTTTCCTTTAATGTAAAAGGTGGACGTTGTGAAACCTGTGAAGGGGCAGGGATCAGAGTGATCGAAATGAATTTTTTACCCGATGTTTATGTGCCATGTGAAACTTGCCAGGGAAAAAGATTTAATAGGGAGACCTTAGAAATTCGCTTTAAAGGAAAGTCCATTTCCGATATATTGGAAATGAGTGTAAATAAAGCGGTTGAGTTTTTCGAAAACATTCCAAAGATTTACAACAAACTGAAAACTTTAAAAGAAGTTGGTTTGGGATATATTACTTTAGGCCAGCAATCCACTACCCTATCTGGTGGTGAAGCGCAAAGGGTGAAGTTAGCTACTGAGCTTAGTAAGAGAGATACTGGTCAGACCATGTATATTTTGGATGAGCCTACCACCGGTTTACATTTTGAAGATGTAAATGTTTTGATGGATGTTTTGAATAAATTGGTGGACAAAGGAAACACCGTTTTGGTGATTGAACATAATATGGATGTGATTAAATTGGCGGATCATATTATTGATATTGGTCCAGAAGGCGGAAACAAAGGTGGAAAAGTAGTCTTTGAAGGTAGTCCAGAGGAAATTATTAAAGTTAAAAATAGTCATACGGGTGAATTTCTAAAAGTAGAAATGGAACGCTAGACTGAAAATATAAAAGATGAACGATAAAATTAAAAAAGCATTCGAACCAAAAAGTTGGAATGAAGTAAGAACAAATGACAGTTGGGCAATTTTTAAAATTATGGCCGAATTTGTCAATGGATATGAATCCTTAGCGAAAATTGGCCCCTGCGTTTCCATTTTTGGATCAGCCAGAACACAAGCTGATAATCCCTACTACATTTTAGCAGAACAAATTGCTTTTAACCTTACCCAAAGAGGTTATGGAATTATCACGGGCGGTGGACCAGGAATTATGGAAGCAGGAAATAAAGGAGCAGAACGTGGAGGCGGAACATCGGTAGGATTGAATATCGACCTCCCATTTGAGCAGCATTTTAATCCATATATAGATAATGACAAAAACCTAGATTTCGACTACTTTTTTGTTCGTAAGGTTATGTTTGTGAAATACAGTCAGGGTTTTGTAGTAATGCCTGGTGGATTTGGAACTTTAGATGAATTATTCGAAGCCATCACTTTAATACAGACATTTAAGATTGGAAGATTCCCAATTATCCTTGTAGGCAAAAGCTTTTGGGGAGGTTTAATGGATTGGATTAAAGAGGTTTTGTTGGAAAGAGAAGGAAATATTAGTCCTGAAAACCTAGAGCTTTTTAGCATAGTAGATACAGCAGATGAAGCGGTAAAAGCAATTGATGATTTCTACAGTCAGTATATGCTGAAGCCGAACTTTTAAATTTTATGAGGGGAGTGTGGAGTTTGTGTGAGGGGTTTAATTATTTCAGCCCTCATTACTCTGCCCTCAAACTCAATACTCATTTCCCAAAATGACCAATTCTCAATAATTTAAGGCAAAAAACGGGCGTTTCGGAGGTAAAATTCTGGACGCTTTCCACAACTGACTAGCTTTAATCCCTGGCTTATTTGAAATTCACTGAATTTTAAAATATCACTTTCGCTTGCAAATTTCAGGGAGGAAAATTCACCAGGGTTAACGGGTATGTCCAAATTTTTATTTTCACAAAAAAAGAAATGAGTCAAATTTTGGGCTAGGGACTCTAATCCAATTATTGATACCAAACGATTATTCTTTACATTTAACTCAAGTAATTTTGGACAGGCACCAAAATTTAGAATCTTAATTTTGCATTTTTGAAGATAAAAGCTTTTCAAGGTTTTTGAAGTAACTTGCTTTTCTTTAACAAGGGACAAAGAATAGCCCGAAAACTCTTCTAAGTTTTTTAATTCGGATATAAATTCCAGATTCAATTTTTCTCGAACATCAGATAATTCCAGAAATTTTAATAAATGTAGTTCCTTAAGCTGATTAACGCCTACATTCTTACATGAAATGATGGCTAAGCTTTCCAACTCTTTTATACCAGTAAACTTATATCCAGATAGATTCATTCCGCAAAATCGCAATTGCTTTAAACTTTGAAAACGATTAAGGTTCAAATCATCTGCGGTTACTTCCGTCAACCACAGGGTATTAACATTGGGGTTTGAAATTTCTTCTATTTTTAAAGAATTCCACTTTCCATTTAAACTCAAAAATTGCAGATTTGGCAAAGTTGCTAGCAAATGTATATTCTCAATTTTACGTGGCTCATCGAAAATCGTTAATTGGCATAGGCTCTTCGGAATTAATGAAAAATCAAGTAGTTCTAATTTACTAGAATAAAAAAGAAGTTTTTGAAGGCCAGAAAAACGGGTTAAAAAATCTAAGGAAGGTAAATCTATGCCAATTGTCAACCGTTTTACATTTCCAAAATCAATTGAATCCAATTGATTAAAATCAATCATTCTAACCAAATCAATGCCTATAATTTCTGGGGTCATTTCAGTCCTAGCCTGATCTTCGCTGTGAAGCGCCATTGAAATGTTCGCTATCTGACCTTGGGTTTCTTGGATATTAACCATTAGGAAACAAGATAAAACGAGCATTTTGCTTGTCAATATGGATTTAAGAAAAAACATCTGAAAATATTTTATTTTCATTTCTACATCTGAATTTTAAATTCAGCTTTTAAATGGAAGATCAGTATGAGTTATGAAATAAGGATAAAGCTTGGAATTTATGTCTATCAAATTCATCCAAGTTTCAACACTCTTCCTTCAAATTTAATATTTATTTCTATTTAGTGTAGATGGGAGGGTTTTTGATTTTGATGGAATCAAGATTCTTTGTTATCTCAATACTCTACTCTTCCCTCAAACTCAAGACTGTTTTACAGTGTGAGGGTGGGGGTTTAAGATTCTTCGCCCCCTCATTACTCTGCCCTCAAACTCAATACTGTTTCCCCTTTCTTGTATAAAAAAGAAAAAGCCTTCGCAATTAAGCTGGGGCTCTTTCTACAATCAACCAAAACAGTCGTAAATATGTTGTCTTATTTTTAGTTTTTAAAACTAGATAAATAAGTGTTTTTCTTCTATTACTTCTTGTGCTTCTTTGTTTCTTAAACCTAGACTCGTCTTAGACTCTAGAACGGATTTATTTTCCATTCTCTTCTTGTTATGTGACTGCCTACGGATAAAGAAATTAAGAAACTTAAACATTGTATTTATTTGAAAAGTGTATTGCAAAGTGAATACCATTCGGGCCAAAAAAAGTCAAGTGATTCTTTTTCAAAGACTTAATGTTTGTGCCATTTTAAAAACATTCTCTTATTGGGAATTATTTTCTCAAAAAGAATATTAGTAAATTTTGGAAACCAGTCTAAATCCTGGTAAATCGATATACCAATTTTCAAATAAGCCTCCTCCACTTTGCGCCCATGAACCGAAATTCAAATAAGCATTGTCGATTGGTTCGTATTCAATTGGGTAATCATAGTCACCATAAATGTGCATGGCCCAGGGCAAATTATTACTGGTTTTATAATATCTGTTGGAGGCGGCATCACTATCATCATCATTAGTTCCAAAGTAGGCTGGGTTTGCTAAATCAGTTGGTTTTTTATCAGCTAAATGCACCTCTTTACCTCTATCGCCATTAACAAAAATAAAAGCATTGTATGGAGGTAAGCCTACGTTGGCCGCATCTTGTGGTGTAGAGAAATTAACACTTATGGATTTAGTAACTGCAGGAACTTCTGGATCTGCCTTCACCGTATTAATAAATGCTCCGCCAGCATGTTGTATTTCGTTAAAAACATTATCAAAGGCAATTACTGTAGCGAAGGTTTGACCACCTTCCAGTCCGTTTCCGGCTGTTGTAATAATTCCTTCTTGCAAACTGGTACCTGTAACACTAGCAACTGTAGATGGTGAGATATTTTCAAATTCCCATCCAAAACCATTATTAAATCCTGCACCAACAGCTCTAATTGTCCAATCGGCATTTACATCAACAACTTCATTTTGTGCATTTAAAACATGGGTAATATCATAAGCCATTACCATATCGTTAAAATCGTAATCACCTTGAGCTGGCCATAAATCTTCGAAACCTAAATTCCCTTGATACGAAACATTTGCAGCTCTTAAGGGATCATTTGGATATTCATCGATTGCATCATTTACACCGTCATTATCCGCATCATTTGCTGGAGTAATTACGGGAGAATTATCCGTATCAATTCCCGTCCAAGGATTTGCCGTTACATAATAAATCAAATCTTCAAAATCGTGATCACAACCACCACTATTTCTTAAAATATCTTCAAAACCATTTAATAATAATTGGCGAGAATTGTCGACCAACTGAACGGTATGCTGTCTTTGGGATGCGTTTGGTTCGGGGTTAAAAGCAGCTTTGGAAAAAATCCTTTGGGCATTTACATTAATAGTATTGCTGATTCCATTATAAGCGTTTTGAAATAATACCCAACTGATACTTTTTCCTGCAGGGAACCTTCCTAATTTCACTTTATCACCGGCATTTAAATCACCACCAGAATTGCTTAGAGAAGTATTTCTGAAAATAACAAAGATGGAGTCAATTTGTGCAGCAGATGTTGGTGGGTTGCCAGTGTCATAAACAAAATATCCAAGAGAATTTCTATATCCAGCTCCTTCGCCAACAAAAGTTACCCAAACATCACTAATGGCATCAACAACTACCTCATATTCATTTGAGGAAGCCAAATAAGAGGCATTGTGATTCGGTACATTCTGTCCGGAAGGTAGAGAGGAATTGATATCGTCCAGAAAGTCGGAACTTAAATTATCTCCTGTTGGTTCTAAATAATCAGGTAAACCCAAATTTCCAACCGTACCCATATAATATACATTTCCTCCAGCAGGAATACGAGTGGATTGCTTAGCTGAAGTTTTTCCTTTTTTAAATTTTCTTACCGCTGGAGCTCCACCAAAAGCAATTGAAATATCACTTTCCGCAGAAACAGTAAAGGAATTTGCAAAACCTTTGTAATTACATTCAACAAAAACCTCTTTTAAATAGGTAGGGATTTTAATTTCTGTTTGAAGGATACCATTAGCTTCTGTAAAACCAGAAGCAACCTTTTCTCCACCAAGAAATGGATCCTTATCGAAAAAATCAATACGGATACCCTCCAAAGGAGCGTCCACAAGATTTTTTACGGTAATCTGGGCTTTTACTTCCAATGCTGTTTGATAATTAAAAGATGAAGGAACTTGAATGTCCCTTATATCTTCAGGAACAGGTCCAGATGATGTAGTACCTGAAATGGTTTCTTCTTTTTTACAAGAGTTCATAAAAACTAAGGTGGAACAAGCCACCAAAGCTGTAAGTTTAAATTTCCACATAAGGCAAGTCTTTAATTTGTTATAATTAATTTTCTACTAGCTAATGTGGCACCCTCTCTTTTGATAGTACATATATAGTTACCTTTCTTAAGGTCTCTTAAAGTGATGCTTTTTGAACTAACTTTTTGTTGAATAACAATACTTCCTTTAAGGTCAGTAACTAATAATGTTGCTTCATTAAGTTCTTCACTGAGCTTAATTGAAATTTCACTTCCTTCTACTGAAGGGTTTGGAGATATTGAAAGTTTGATAGATTCTTCTTTTATCTTTTTAATTCCTACAGATGGATTTCCTTCAATTGAACTAAATACATAATCTCTAAAATTATCTAAGTGTGTTATGTTATTCCCATAATCACCATGATCAAGTGGTCCATTGCTAACATCAATACCTCTTAAAGCTTCAAGATAATCA
>CAKZNE010000280.1 GCA_937129395.1 uncultured Cryomorphaceae bacterium
ATCGACTTAGGGCATTTTGGTAGTCTTGCTCATTTTTAATGGGTTTTATTTTCATTTTAAATTTCGTTTGCGTTAATCTTGTCATTGACTAACAGCCAGGTTTCGATAAACGAGAAATTTCAAAAATCCAAAACCCCAAAAGTTTCAGTAAATGGGGTGTCAATTAAAATTAAATCAAATTTTGGATTTAGGTTATGACCAATAACTTTAAGTACCTTTTTTGATCGAAGGTCAGAAGTTGCAAAATGACTGATTGATTTATCTAAATCCGCTTGAGCAAATAGTTTAGAGTCGTTTGGAATAATTGCTCTCGGATACAATTCGGAACGGGCTTTTCCCTTATGGTCAAATATTATCCTTGCAAATTCACCTGTTTTTTGGCCATGATTCAAATTAAAGGGCATGATTTGTAGGTTTCTCAACGGAAGCTCCTCAATTTTTCCATAAACACAATATTCGGCAATGGATATGGTAGAAATTTTAAGTGTTATTTCATTCTCAAGAAAATATTTGAAATAAGCGAGGGCGTTTTGGTGCAAGGGATCTTCCTCATTAAGTAATCTGATAAAGAAACTTGTATCTAAAAGGATGCTAGGCTTCATAGCCCCCTCTTAATTTTGAAATCCATTCATCTGGGTTGATTTTAGACCAATTTTTTTCTGCCTTACCAATAAGGGTGTTTAAATAATCAGGATCATATTTTGGGTCGTAATCAATCAGCTCTAAAAGTTTTAATGATTTTGTGTCCAATTCTCCAGTTTCAATATTCTGGAGACCCGAGGCTCGAATCCCGTATTCTTTATATAATAGATTTTCTTCTCTACCTTTTAAAAAATCTTCTTTGGTTTCAATAGCGAGATAGCCAAATTCATTGGTGTCAATATGGATATTTGCCTTGTTTTTTCCGCCTGCATCTTTAATTGTTCCGTAAAAATATAATTCCGCCTCAACCCAAATGTTTTCTGTACGTTCAAAATGAGTATTGGGGTTAATTATTAATTCGCTTTGTTTTTGGAGGGATGTTTTTATCCGAAACTCATAATTTTTCTGTCGGGAAAGATATTGGATACTTTCAAAAGCTCTAGCCGTTTTTAAATCAAGAAAATTAATTGATTTACTCGATTTTACCTGTTGGAGAAGGGCGCTGAATCCAATTATGGTTTGAATTGAAGTTTTAAACATATGCCGGACAGAACCTATCTCAATTGCATAACTAACAAGGGGTCTGTTCTTTTTGTTAGTTGGATAAAGTAAATCTTCCACATTGTTAAGAATGGCAGAAATTTGCTTTATGTCGTAGTTTTCAGGGTTTAAGTTTTGATTCCCTGACTTTCCTAAAACCCTAATTTCTATGTTTCCAATTTTTTCCACTCCTCACAAATGTATTATACTTTTTTTATGAATTTTTATATGAAATGGGGTTTCATCAATTTGTCCACACTTTATCCCTCCAAACAAAAACAAGAACCAGCGTAATTGTAGAAGCGTTCCAGGATAATTTCTTCGAAGCGGATTCCATTACTCTTTAGGGCTGCTTTAAGAAAATTTCGGTTTGTTTTAGCGCTGTAATTTTGAAATTTGCCACCTATATTTCCTTTATCCTTTTGTTTTAAATCGTAGAGTTTGCCGAGTTTCTTGCAGCTAAAATCAAATTCATCTACACTTACTTTTCGTAAGGATTTATTGGAGGATGTTTTAAAATGAATTTCCATGTTTTTGATGTCGTACACAATGGACCAAGAACCGGCAAGTGCAACTTTGTCTAAAATGGTAAAGGAATATTCAATTGGGGAATTGCTTTTGGGATTGTACTTAGCAAGCATGTTTGCAGCGCTTCTAAATCTGCAATTCTGTTTGTTTTCATTTTTTTCGAGGGAGGTAAAATAAGTGTCGTTTTCCAAAACAGGAATGGGTAAATCATTTCCTTGGTAAACGGTCATTCCTTTACTGCTAAATTCAATAACAGCGGTGTTTCCTTTTTTATCGCAAACTAAAAAGTGAAGGTTCTGATTTGCCTTACTAATCCGAATTAATTTATCGCTGGCAATAACTTCCTCCACAGATAGGGAATTGTCTAATTGATATTGAATCCATTGCAATTCATTTAAAGCTGGTCGATTGTCCTTTTTAGGGTAATTTCCGGCAACCAGCATTATTTCAACCACCAATCCTTTTTCATTTATGCCTCCAAAAGGAAATTCCTTTCCAAATTGATTGAAGCTGATACTTCCATATTTGGAAGTCCAAGTTACGGGTTGTTCTGGAGGAAAAACCAAAGCTGTTTTTTTGGTATTTCTACTATTAACGATTATAGCTCCATCATCGGAAACCCAGTCTAAATTTCTCCCAAAAACCAAGGAAGAATCTTTTTGCAATACAAAGGTGGTGCAAGCAAAAGTGGAAAGGGAGAATAGGAAAAGAAAGGAGATGAGGCTTATTGATTTTATGTAGGACATTGGGGATTTGGTTTGTTTTGACATCCATTAGGAAATGACGAATACAATTTAGATAATTATTGATAAATCCGAAGAAGGTTTGAGGTTTTGAAAATTTAATGGTTTTCAATATTTTGTAAACGCCAAAATTAATTGGATATTAGAACATCGTATAATAGATTTTAGAATCTACGTTTTACATTGATAATCTCTCTCTTATGAATCAACTTTACCGTTCTCTATTTTTAATTGCAAGCCTATTCGCCTTGAGTTTTTCAGCTAAGGCCCAAACCGAATCGTCCGTTTATTTTTCAATGGAAAAGGCTCTTCAAAATCCAGAAAATGTAAGAACCTTGGATCTATCCTTTCAAGCTATTTCGGATTTACCCGATGTGTTTCAAGAATTTCCAAACCTAGAAACCTTAATACTCAGAAATAACAAAATCCAGTCCCTACCAAATTCGGTTTACAGCCTTAAAAAACTCAATCACCTGGATTTGTCTGGCAATATCTCCCTTGATCAAAAAGCTCTTTTTATTGGAATAGATTCCTTAAATACATTGGAGGATTTGAATCTTAGTCATTGCAATATCAGGTATTTAGACTATTCTGTTAGCGGCTGTTTGGAATTGAAATCATTAAGTTTAAAAGGCAACTACCTCTTTTATTTACCCTATTCCTTAGGGATGTTGGAAAATTTGGAAACCTTGGATTTAGAAAGCAATTTTCTTACTGAACTTCCCGAATCATTTTACCGATTGGATAATTTAAAAAGCCTGAATATTGGGAATAATAAGATGCTGAAAATGGACCAGGTGTTCGGGTTTATAAGAACATCGCAAATTGAAAATTTACAATTCCAGAATCAAACTATACCTAGCGAAATTGGGGCGAAATTTAACCGTTTTAACTCCCTTGAGTTTTTCAACTGCACTTTTACTGATGTTCAAGTTTTAGAAAAACTCCAAAGCGAAAAATTGGTTTTGAACTATTGCCAAGGAATTGATCCATCCATTTTGTTTAATAGCCTTGCTAAGGACAGTTTGTTGTTCGATTTCCGATTAAGCGACAGCAGTATGAAAAAGGTAAATCTTCGGGCATTTGCGAAATTGAATATCGAATATTTAAAACTGGAATTACCCAATATTGTGAATTGGAACAATAGCAGCTTGGGTTTGAACCGAATGAAAAAATTAAGTTCTCTGGATCTTTCCAATTCCAATGTCCAAAGGTTTCCGGCAAATCTTAATGGCTGTAAAAATCTCAAGGAACTGAACTTGAACAATTGTCAAATTAAGGAAGGTGGTTTGAAATTAAATTTAAGTCAACTGGAAAAATTGGATTTAAGGGAAAATGGCCTTTCTGAAAATGAAGTAGAAGAACTGGCTAGGCAAAACCCCAATACTTTTGTTAGCCATGATTTTATGTATAAATCTGTTCCTGCCAAAGTTCGTCCACTCCCAAAAATGAAACAGAATATTGAGTGGACTAGTTTGAATCCAACCATTCCAAACCGTCTTAATTTAAAAACAGGAACAGAAATAATAATCCCAGAAAATGCATTTGTAACTAAAGATGGAAAAGTGGTAAAAGGCGAGGTTGATTTTTCGGTTGAGGAGTTTAAAAATGCCACTGACATATTTTTAAGCGGACTTCCTATGACCTACGATTCGGCAGGTGTGTCTTATACTTTTGCCTCCGCAGGGATGATGGAGTTAAGAGCTTATTCAAAAGGTGAAGAATTGGATTTAGCGCCAGATAAGCAATTGGAGATAAAAATGACTTCGGAACAGGAAGGGAATTTCAACCTTTATAGTTTGGATGATAGTACAGGTGCTTGGACTTTGGAAGAGGCTAGTTTGGCAAATAACATTTCTAATAGAAGGCCCTTTCTTGGAGAAAGAAAAACTGCCGATTTTATTCAGGATTCAGCAACTTGGTATTCCAATTTACGCGAGAATATGGTTTCTGAGCGTAAAGAAATTTTGAAATTTAAATTAAAGCCGCATAAAAAGCTCAATTCCTTCAAGATCAATTTTTTAGATTATGGAAGAATTAAGAATAAGTTAAGTGCACAATATTTTAACGAAACTGATTTTTTGAAGAAATATACTTTTGTTTACGAAGGGAATAACAAAAAGGCTGATTATGAAAAGCTAGAAAGCATTCTTAAGGATATGGAGGTACAGTTCGATCTAACCAAAAGAAAAGAAAAAAACAGACCAACTAGAGCAATAAAGGATACGATGAGAATAATCAATGATATGATAATATCGGCCAATGAATTTAGCGATAATTTGAGATTGACTATTTTTTATGGTAATGAAAAACTGTCCTTTCCTGTTTCCATAGAAATTAAATCAAATAAGCCGGAATCCGTACAAAAAGAATATTCGAAATTTTATACTAAATACAATAGGGCATTAAATAAAAGGATGAAAAATTGGTCCAATTATTATTCTATTCGTGAGGCTGATTTTAAAGAAAAAATCGATAAAACGTGGGCTGCCTTGGTTGCCGATGGTTCTGTGACTGAGGATGGTGATATATTTATTCCTGGTACAACTTATTATTATGGAATTGGAGGTTTAGGAATAATCAACTGTGATCGGCCCTTGAGTATTTTTCCAACCAACCCCATGGCCTGGTTTTCTACAAAATATAGTGATAAGGAAAGCAAGAAAAGGCTAAATCCGAAATCGATTTATGTATTGGATTATTCGCAAAATTATGCCTTAAATTATAGTAAATCAAAAGTGAAGGCCTATCAGAAATCCCATGTTGTCTTGGTTGTGCTTTTTAAGAATGGGGATTATGGAATTGTTTATGATTTTGATCAAACCCGAAGAGATTCAGAAAGAAAAAAGCACCTGGAGTTTGAAATTGAAGTTTATGATGACTCAATTAATTTTAACCAGCGATTGGCGCCTTATGTAGCTTCTTTAAATTGAAATATTTAGTACTTCTTTTACTACCCTTAGGCACATTCGGGCAAAATATTCGGTTTTTACAAAACCTAGATTCTTCCTACGTTCCAGGAAATTCCATTATTGAAAATTTCACGGATTCCACTTATTTTGAATCCAATCAAGGGAATGAGATCATAGATATTTACAAACTCGACCAAGAGCTTTTAAATGCTGCAATTCATTTTTCAATTAACAGAGAAAGAAAGAATAGATCAAAGTCGGCATTGGAATACGCTCCGGATTTGGAATTTCTGGCTTTTAACTGTACCCAATATTTTAGTAAAAGCAAATTCAAATACCCGAAAAAGGGGAGAGCCAAGTTTGAAAAGGTACTTTATTTAAGTTCCATGAATAAACCTACGGAAAGGCATATGATTTCTACAAACGTGGCCTATGTTCCCCTTTTAAATGTATCCAATAGAAAAAAAATAAAGGTAAAGGAAACTACAAAAGGACAATTTGAATGGTACCAACAAAACTGGGAAAAGGAATGGCTAGCTATTGAGTTTTTGAGCTATAACGCTTTTGCCGAAAAGGTAGTTGAACTTCTTTCTAAGGGTTCGAATAAAAGGTTTTTTCTTTCCACTTCTTTTGAGATTTCAGGCTGCTATGCTCAAGTGGATAAAAACACCATCCGCAGTTCGAGAGGGCCAAAAGTAAAAGTGATTCAAATTGTTGGAGGGAAGCGCTTGGATGTTGGGGAGTAGAACGTTTTGAAGAAATGAAACTTAGTATTTTTTCGAGGAAAACACCATATTTCGGTATTTATCGCAATAAAATACTATTAAATTGTTTGAAGAAATATTCGAATGCATCTAATTTATAGGTTAAAGTTCAGCGACTTTTTTCACCTACCAAGCCATCTCTGATAAAAATGAACCCCAACAAAGGCAAGCGCCAATGATCCTAAAATTACAGGAACCCAAGGAACTTTTGCCCAAAGCCAAATAGTCTCATGTTCGTTGCCTTTAAAAGGGAAACACAAAATGGTAAAAAATAGAGCGAGGTATAAAAACTTGCTTTTCATAGAAATTGTTCTTAGCTCGCAATTACCATAACAGCCTTTGCCTAAAAAAATAATTTGGGGTTGAGAAAGGGTTGATTTTAAAACGAAATTTTGATTATCAGTTGTTTAGCTTAGACTTAAGCTCCTTTCTATTTTGGATTTTTAACTTTTTATAGATTTGATTGATGTGGGATTTCAGCGTGCTCTGTTCAATAAATAACTCCGACATTATTTCCTTATTCGTTTTTCCTGAAATTATTAGGTCATAAATTTCTCTTTGCCTTTCGGTTAATTCGAGAAGTAAATTGCTGGAATCCTCCGGCTTTGCTTCTGTTAGTTCCTTAATTTCAAGTGAAAGATTCGTCAATTTCTTTTTATTGATTTGAAGATATAGGACCACTAAAAAAGAGCTAACCACCACCAATGAAAAAATGAGGATGGGATAATTCTGAAAAATCAATTGGGGTTTTCCCTCACCCGATCGTATGGAAACGGCCAATGAAGATAAGACAAGGGCGATCCCAAGGAAATACTTTTGATATTTTGAGAGTGTTATTTTTGTTTTCATGGGTGAAATGGCCTAGAATTCAAATTTAACCAGAAATTTTTTTCACTTTTCCATTTTATCACTCCATCCTCAAATATTCCTCCCCATTCGTCAAAAGCAGTCTTTCTGATGTTAAGTCTTGTATTCCTTCAAAACTTTGTCCATACAAGGAATAAAAAACAATCCCAAATTTTCCTTTGTAATAAGCCATTTCAGGAATGGGTTGATCTGAAGTGATCGTGGTCATTCCTCCCTTTAAACCTTTTTTCTCTCTAGAATAAGATTCATTTCCAAAATCAAAACTATAGTTGATTTCATAAAAATAATCCGCTTTTTTTCGCTCACCCCCTATAGATTCATACACAGTACCATTTTCAACGACAATAATTATTGTTTTATCATTTTTCATGCTTTCCTGTAAAGTATCAATCAAACCTGCTTTGGTTCTCTTACCCAAATATTTCCATCTCCCGTTTAACCTTTCGCCAATATCATTTAAGGTGTCGGCATATTTGACTTGAAATTTTAAATCCAGGCTTATTTCTTCAACCTCTTGTGAAAAGGATTGGAAGGTGAAAAGGATTGAAATGAAAAAGATGAGTGGTGTTTTCATGGATTATCTTACGATTAGCTGTTGTTTCACGTTTTGGTACTATTCGTCCATTTTAATAATTCGATAAAATTCTCTGTCAAAGATCTTAAAGTAGTCTTTTGCTGAATAATCTTCGAAGGCCGGAACAAAAAATCCCATTGTTTTTCTTTCCCTTTTGTTGTAAGATTTTAGGTAGTCCATTTTTGACTGTGCTTCCTTGCTAATGTTTATTTGCACTGTTGGTTCTGGCATCCCGTCTACCTTGTAGGCTTCTTTCGCCTTGTCCCAACCATCCCCGGGAAAACCCCAGCTTTTCATGCGGATAGAATGTCTTTCCATGATGGAGGATTCCATGTGGTTGGTATAAACACTTTGGTATATATAGCTTGTGTTGAGGGAATCTGTTTTTGCTAAATCCAAAACCAATTGGCTTATAAAAACATGCTCGGGGTGCCCGTAACCGCCAATTTCATTGTCCAAAGTAAAAATGACCGATGGATTAAAATCATTGACCTGTTCTCTGAGTTTTTCTTTCACTAAAGATCTGTTAAATAGGACTTTGAATTTTTCCTTAGGAACTGCAGTATAATTTATTCCTGTGCTGTCGAGTCTGAAATTCTGCTCTTCAAAATCAAAAAACATCACTGTGTCTAAAAGGTTTTTACAGGCTCTTTTGTGAGCTTCATTTCTGCTCTTCCCTTTTGGCAAACTAAGTACTCTAATTTCCCAACCATCTTTGTTCAAAGCGGAAATTGTTCCTGTCATGGCACACATATCATCGTCATGAGCAATAACAATCATTGCTTTTTTATTGACAATGGATTTCAAAACTCGATCTTCAGGATAGGTTTCCGTTGCAGCAAATGGCTTTACATCTTCTACTTTGCAACCATATAATAAACTGAAAAGGAGTGTTGCTATGATAATGAAAATAGGTTGGTTTGTATTTTTCATGGCTTCAGTTTTTAGGAAAGTGCCGAGTTAAAATCTCAAGTAATACCTACTGGCCTTTATCCCTAAACAAATCTATAAGAATATTTAAACAAGGGGCATTTTGAAACTCGCCTAAAGTGAAGTTTTAGGTTTGGTAAACTATCGGAAAGTAATAGACTAGAAAATTTGGTTTTCATGCAAACATTTTTTTTCATTTCCTTACATGGTTTACCCCAATTGATTGGTCAATCTCCTTTCTGGCAGCGCTAAGGATAAAGAATATAATTCAAACGCATAACCTTATACTTCGAAAGTTCTGGCTCCCAACTTAGCCTTATTTCGCTTTCGGCTACTCCGTCTATGATTTGTTTTCTAAAATCCCCAGATCCAATGAGATATTCGATTACGCCCATTTGATTGCTTAAACTAGAGTCGAAAAATTTTTCCTTTTCGGGATGTGCTTTGTAGAGTTCTATAATCCAAGATAAGTTGATTTGCCCTTTTTCCCTTAATTTGGTGATATCAAAATCTCGGAGGTCAATTCCATAACATATCTGTCCTTTAAAAATGGGATTTTCGGCCATTCCCTTTATTCCTTTTGGACTGAAGTTGAATTTGTATTTACCTTTTAAATCGGGGCTACCCAGAATGGTAAAGGGTGAATAAGTACCTCGTCCATGGTTCAAATAAGTCCCCTCAAACATACAAGTAGAAGGATATAATATTACAGATTGTGGAGTATTTAGGTTTGGGGAAGGGATCACTGGTAATTCGTAAGCCATATCATGTTCGTAATTGGCTACAGGTATAATTTCAATTTTGCATTGAACGCCATTTTTTAACCAACCCTCGCCATTAGCCATTTTTGCGAACTCTCCAACTGTAAGCCCATGAGACATTGGAATGGGGAATTTCCCTATCCCAGATTTGTATTTCATATCCAGAACAGGACCATCAATTAAATATCCATTAGGATTTGGGCGGTCTAAAATGAGGAGTTTTATCTTATTTTCATAACAAGCTTCCATTAATTGGACTAGGGCATTAATGTTTGTGAAAAATCGACATCCAACATCTTGAAGATCATAAATTAAAATATCCACATCGGCTAAATCCTCCTTGCTTGGTTTTTTCTTTCTCCCATATAAGGAGATAATTGGGATACCAGAATCTTTGTCAATTTCGTCATTAACCTCCGCCCCGGCGCTAGAATTCCCACGAAAACCATGTTCTGGTCCAAAAACCTTTATAATGTTCACATCAAGAAGAAGTAAGCTGTCTACCAAATGTCGATCTCCAATTACTGTGGTTGGATTTGCCATTATAGCAACTCTTTTGTCTTTTAATAATGGAAGATATTTATCCGTTCTTTCGGCTCCGGTTATTATGGAAACTTTTGACTTTTGGTTTTTTTTTGGTTTTTTAATGGTGGAGCTTAAAAGGAAGAAAGCCAGCAAGGGCATTAGAATAATTAAAATCTCTAGGATTCTTTTAGCTAGTTTTTTCATATTCATTGTAAGGGTCTTGGCCGTTTTAGGGTGAGAGGAATGAATTGATTAAATTTTTGTTATTTCTAATATTTAATTTTGGAATTCCTAGTAAAATGGACATTCAGTGGCTTGAGTTTTTGGCTATTTGAAGCTAGATTTTAAAGTTCAATTTGAATTGATTTTCGTTGAATTATATTTTTATAATCCTCTTTCAAATGCTTCGGTAAAAAGCTTAGCTCAATAAAATTGGTCCATATAGGAATTAGTTTTTTGTATTTATTAAATATGTTGTCTATTACTTTTTGATCAAGGCCAGCGCCTTTCATAGCAATTTCGAAATCTTTTCTTTTGATTTTTTTCTTTTTCCCATTTAAGGTCAATGCAAGGTCTTCGTCATCTCCTTCTACAACCAGTTCAGATGCAACTAGATCGTAGGCAGGGCATAAATCATAGGTCATATTCCTTTTAATCAGCGAGAAATTTTTTAAGTGCATATCATTATTGCCTGTTAAGAAACTGAATAGCACTAGTTCGAAATAATCCGTTACGTCTAATCCTCGGTTGGCAGTATGTTTTCGAATTGCCTTTGCGATTTGTTCGTAAGATCCTTTGTATTTATGTTCTGTTAATCTTTCTGTTATTTGGCACATGTCTTCCATGTGCAATTTCCCTCCATTAATTCTATCAATCCTTTTAGTAATATAGGCTAGCTGTCCAGACTCGAGCTTTATGAGAGAATGTTGAACCGTATTAATCTTACTGATCTCGGCCAAATGCATGGTTAAGTCTTCAATTTCAGGAAGATTTGAATACAATTTAGTTTGTGGCTTTAGAATGTATTGTCCTAATAATCCAACAATTGTGAAACAGTCTGGTAAATTTAAGTCATTGCTTATTCCAAGGGAAAGTTTTGGCTGTACTCCGGTTACCGTTTTTTTGCTTTTTAGCACCTCTTCAGCAAACTCAATTAATTGATTTTCTGTGAAATCTATTGTTGGTGGGCTAGAGTGTCCGTAAAACTTTTTGCTACATTTTATATGATACCCTTTTTTACCGGCCGGACTTTTTAATTCCTCCGGATTGATCCCTTGATAACAAAAAAAACATTTTTTCTTCATGATCTTAAATTTCCTCAATTGATACCGCTCCAATACAATCCTTACAGGCTTTGAGTAATATTTCCATTCTGTCCCGTGGATCTAATTTCCAGTTCTTTTGGGCAATATCTAAGAGCCAGCCCTCTGGTATTAAACCATCAAAAAAAGGGAATAATGTTTTGCTTTCGAATACACTCTCTGTAAGTGGAAGGGTAAGGCTAATCGGTTCGGCACCGATTAATCTTAAATAGGATGGGTCATAATGATAATGAAAACCATTTTCATCTTCTGTTAATATTCCAGCCATTTCAGTATGCATAAATACTCTAGCTTTCTTCATTTCTTGTTTTCATTTCTTGTTCCCTGTTGAGATTTATTCTTGCTTTGGTTGATTTGAATTTGCTGTAAAATTAATTTTACAGCTCCGTTCTTTCCGATTCGATTGGACCAAGTTCATGGCCAAATAGCGCAAGGACCTGATTTACTTTATCCATTTGCAAGCTTCGCTTTTCTTGTTCAAGGTCTCTTACAAACCGAAGGCCCACTCCTGCTTTGAAAGCAAGGTCTTCCTGGGTTAATCCAAGGGACTTTCGCCTTTTTTTCACAAATTGACTTAATTTACTCATGTTTTTTATACCTATTCGGGTATAAAGGTAATGATAATAGTTGATTTTATACCTATTCGGGTATAGTTTTGGTTAGAATCTTAATTTTATACCATTACGGGTATAAAATAGGAAGTTGGTTTTGGGCATTTAGCTAGGAGAAATTTAACAGGTTTTAATATCAATTGAAAGAAGAAAAGCGATGTAGTAGTTGAGAAACAAGGCTTTTTTTCTTTTTTCTTTGCCAGTTGAACAGCTGTTCAGGATTAAAAGAAGCGATAATATTGGTATTCCCGTTTTTCTCATTTTTTAGTTTGATAAATAGGGGAGCTAACAAAACAAGCTAATTTCGATTGTATTCTTTTTTAACAAAACCCAAACCATCATTTCAATTCATTTATTCCTTTATTCCTTGGGAAACACCCTTCGCTTTAGAATGAAATAAATAGCTAAACTTAAAATCAAAATAATTCCGATAAGCCCTGTAATCCCAGCTAAAGTAAAGCTCCCACCTATCCATATCATCGTTCCAGACTTGCCTCCAGAATAGGTCCATCCGCTATAGATGAATAGAAAAATCAGAATAGAAAGTACTATAGTATAAATCATACGTGTCCTAAATAAAAATTATCGCCAGAAGGAAAAGGTTTAATTCTGTTCTTTTGGCTTGACCCAAAATGAACCAAAAACTCAATGCTCACAAGAAAAAGGCAATCTGATTTTCATGAAACCTAAGTTCGGTTGGGAGATCTCTTCATTCTTCAGAGCTTCCCAATCTCCCTAAGGCTCCATTTCA
>CAKZNE010000281.1 GCA_937129395.1 uncultured Cryomorphaceae bacterium
ATCGCAACCATTGTAATTTTGTATTGTATCCATATAAGTCCCTGGGATTGTCCAAAGGTATTTTCCGCTTGGGGAACTGTAATCTCCGCAGGAGCTAATGTTTTGCATGGAATTGGTTTCAGTTCCGATTCTTACAAAATAGGCTTGGGTTTCATCGCAAATTAATAAGGGTTGTAAAGTATCCAAATACATCCCTGTTTGGGTCCAGACTCTACCTGAGGGAGAAATTATACTCTGACAACTATTCATACGAATAACATCATTTTGATGGGAGGAAATAGCCGGGGAATACCAACTTTCATGGCCTTCCAACATATCATCAAAACCATCCGCAAGATTATCATAGGCCGTAATGGAATAAACTGCATTGGTGTCACTAATTCCTTTTAAAATAAAATGATCTCGCAAACCTACATCCACCATGGTATCGAATGAATAACCTGTGGGATTGGACCAGTGAATTTTATAACCTGCAACGTCACCTTCTGGATTTGGCTTCCAATACAACATGATTTCGCCATTTGGACTCAGCTCTTTTCCTACTAAACTTGGTGGAGAAATTGGGCTTGTTGTATCTGGTTCGATTAAAAAAGGAGAATAATAAACGAAGCCAACACCAAATCCATGATCTACTCGATCATAAATTTTTTCGGCGATACAGGTATCTCTTTTTGTTCCCCAATAATTGTTAAAGCAATTTTCGTTTCCAGCCTCTGTTTGGTATTCATACTCACTGTCATTGCCGAAAATATTATTGAAATTAACTCTTTCGATGCCAAACGAGGTAGAACCTGAACGCTGCAATGTAGCTGATCTGGTGCTTGAACTAGAATACGTCAATCGATTTCCAGTGATGGTATTGTGCTCAAGCACTTTCCCCTTATTGTAGCGAATTCCACAACCACCGTTATTCTTAGAATTATTAAAACAAATTAAATTATGTCGAAAATAATTTCGCAAATTAACGATTGCTCGAATTGGTATACCATCCCAAGTACTTGCAATTATATTTGAATCTACAATCGAAGCTCCTCGAAAATGTATACCAAGACGGTTACCTATCACTCGATTTCTTCTAAAATCTATTGTGCCATACTTGAATTGAATAAAAGCTGTATCCTGACAGTTATAAATTAAATTACCTCGAATAACAATCGTGTCTGTAGTAGGGAAATCCCCTTCGTAAGAATAGACAATCCCATTGCTTGCATGATTCAGTATTTTGGAATTTCTTATTTCACCTAATCCTAAATAGGCATTAGACGCATATAAAAAATCAACCGCTTGAAAATTATTGCTTATCTCACAGCTGTCTATTAAAAAGTGATGAGAAAGAATATTTATCCCATCGCCTAAATGGTTGAATATTTTGGTTTTTAAAATCTTAGAAATTGGGGCTAATTGAACACTATCCTCATGAATTAATGAAAGCCCAGTTCCATCGCTTCGTCCAATACTCGATGACACAATATGTATAGAACCATCCACAATTACTCTTCCATAGGAAATATCTACATGTTTAAGGATATCTCCAGATTGGTAAATTCCATTTGTATTGTATACCGCATTGGCATTTAACAATTCTATGGCATTCCAAATACCCAAATTTGGAGTGGTTGCATAGCGCGTAAATTCAATTTTTTGGCTTTCCGTTCCTATGGCGATAATCGTTCCTAAGCTTGTTATGGTTTTGTTGGTATCTAATTCTATTAATACACCTGGATCTATGGTAAGGGTAACACCATTATTCACAAGAACATCCCCGACTACATGGTAAGGGCTGTTGGCTTGGGTCCAGGTTGTGTTTGTGCTTATTGGGCCGGATACGGTTGTTTGGGCAATGAGGTTTATTTGGATGAAAATCCCAACTAGCCCTAAATAATACTTCATGTTTTTCATTCTAAAATCAACCCTTCAAAATCTTCAATTCCACAAAATCCTGTTTCCTACCCTTTTCCACTTCAATCTTTAGAATATAAAATCCCTTGGCTCCTGTAAGTTCAACTTCAAATTGTTGAACGCCTTGTAATTTTCTAGTTTCAACTAATCTGCCCATAGGGTCAAATACTTCTAACTTCACTTTAGAGTAGGTCGATCCTAAATCTATGTTTATTTTACCCTTATTCGGATTGGGGTAATATTGAATCTCATTGGAAAGGATTTTATTTTTTAATCCAATATCTGATACCAATAAGCAATCCGTTGTATCAGTGCATGAACCATCAAATACTGTCAAAGCGTAAGAACCATTTACGATTGGTTTATAACTTAGCCCAGTTGCTCCAGGGATAGCTGTATAGCCATTATTGCAATCCAGCCATTGATAGGTTATTCCTGTATTATTAGTAACTAAAAAGCCATTGCTAATCTGCAGTACTTTATTAAAATTGTTCCTAACCTGAACGCTAATAATACT
>CAKZNE010000282.1 GCA_937129395.1 uncultured Cryomorphaceae bacterium
TCTTGAATCCGTATTTCGGAGATGCTATGTTAAAATGTGGAGAAGTAACAAAAACAATCAAATAATAATTTTAATTTTTATCAAATGAGAAAAGTAATTTTAAGTTTAGCAGTACTTACTGCTGTTAGTTTTACAAGTTGTAAAAGTGAAGCTAAAAAAGATGAGAAGAAGCCTGAAACTGTAGAAGTAAAAAAAGATATTGCTTATACAGATGCAAGTTTTGGAGTAAGAGGAAATTGTGGAATGTGTAAGAATACCATTGAAAAAGCTGTTAACAATTTAGAAGGTATATCTAAAGCTAATTGGAATAGGTTAAGAAAGAAGATTGATGTTTCTTTTGATGCATCTAAAACTAATCTAGATGAGATTCATAAGGCAATTGCCAACTCTGGTTATGATACAGATAAGTTGAATGGTAGTGTAGATGCTTATAATAATTTACCTGGTTGTTGTAAGTATGATCACTCAATGGAAATGAGTTTAACAGGAGAAGTAAAAGATGATGGAAAAGGACATTAATTGTTCAGAATTTTTATTTCTTAAAACTTGCTTACTAGCCTAGTATTTTGTAAATTTATTAGATAAGTCTCTTGTATATAGGGTCTTATCTAATAAATTAAGATAATGACCAGATATATTAGTTACTACAGAGTAAGTACTCAAAAGCAAGGAGAGAGTGAGTTAGGTTTAGAAGCTCAAAAGACAACAGTAAAAGCCTTTTTAAACAATCAAGACGCATTAATTTCGGAATACGAAGAAGTAGAGAGCGGAAAGAAAAACAACCGCTTAGAACTCTTAAAAGCAATTGAGCATTGTAAAATAACAAAATCAACTCTACTTATTGCAAAATTGGATCGACTTTCAAGGAATGTTCAATTCATATACACACTTAGAGATAGCAATGTGAATTTCATTTGTTGTGATATGCCAGATGCTAATTCTGTAACTATTGGGATACTTTCAGTTTTAGCGCAAGAAGAGCGAGAAAGAACGAGTCATAGAACAAAAAAGGCATTGGATGAATTGCGAAAGAAAGGGATAAAACTAGGGACTCCAGAGAACCTCACCCCAGAAGCAAGACAGAAAGGTACACTAAAGGTTATTCAGAATGCTATGGACAATCCGAACAACAAAAAAGCAACTACGGAAATTAAAAGAAAAATTATTGGTTCGATATTTTCTGAAAAATTAGTTTTTGAAGATAAAAAGTACAAAGCTGTACAATCTGGAAATCAAGATTTATGGGGAACAGAGGTAGGAGCAATTAGCGTTTTTTCTGCTGATGATGAAAGTTTGGAGTCTGTTCAACCGATAAAATGTGATGGGGAGGTTTATGAAAAAGGAATTGCTACTGCATTGCAAAGCTTTATGGATATGGCCCTTGCTGAGTTCTTAGGAAACATTAAATAATTAAAAAAAGAAAGATGGTTTCAAAACTAAAACTAGTATTGGCCTTAGTGGCGATTTTTCCTGCCAGCTTAATGGCACAGTTTAATTTTACTGGAGGTCCTCTAGTAACAGAAGGAGAATGCAAAACTCTATGGGCCAGTAACGACACCGCCTTTATGGGCTTTAATAAGAATTTGTATCGAACTTTTAATGGAGGTAAAAATTGGCAACTTTGTGCTAATGGAATTCCATCCGATTGTGATCCTAGGACTATTGAATTGAGTAATAACACCCTCTTAGTGGGAACAATCAAAAATTCTAGAATTTATACCTCTACTGATTTTGGAGATAATTTTACCGGAGGAACTGGAAATATGACAAGCTTGCTGATTCCAACTGCCAGCACTTCTGGACCAAATTTTTCTATGATTGGAGGAACAACTTCATCCCCTTTTCGTTACGATTTTTCACAATCGAATTGGGTGGATATTGGAGCAACAGGAATTACTCATGGAATGGCCTATGTAGGAAAGGACACGATTTGGGAATGCTCTGGAAGTGTAGCAACCGGAACGACACAATATTCAACTGATAATGGAATGACTTGGACGGTCGTTGCGGTAGAACCGAATACGGATGTTGGTGGAGGTTCTATAGTAACAACAAAAGCCCAGGATTTTTTGAAAGTTGGAAACCGAATTTTAATTGCATCAAATTTAGTGGGCTTTGCAGTTTTGTACTCAGATGATAATGGAGCTACTTGGTCTGCTTCGGATTTGGGAGGAACAAGCTTTTCAGATTATGGAAAACGTTTTCTAAAAATCTCCAATAATCATATTCTTTCCACAAATAGTTTAGGATTATGGAAAAGCACAGATAAAGGCGCAACCTGGACAATGATTCAGTCCTTATCCGGAATTAATACGATGAGTTTGTGGAAAGGCGATCATGTTTTAATTGGCACTATTAACGGTGTATTTGAATATGATAATAATGGCGAAGGAAACTTGGTTAAAAAACACGGAACAGCCTCAAGTGCCTCAAATATAATTGATGATGGAAATGGAAACATTTTGACGGCAACAGCCAATGGGCTTTATAGGTTGGATGTAAGCCTTGGGGCTTGGACCACCGTTTTTGATTCTATTTACGGAACGGGGTTAAATTATTTGGACGCTCCTTCATTAACAAAGATTAACGACACAATTTTTTTATGTGGGAACGGAATTTTTATGACCGGTGATAATGGACAAACTTTTTCAACGCGTTCTTATTCAGCATTCTCGGGTCAAAAGCCCACTGCGATTATCGAGCATTTAGGAAACAAAGTTATAGGAACCCGAAGCAAATGGCCAGGAGGGGGAACCCCAAAGGATCCAAAAATATTTTATTCCAATGACGATGGAAAAACCTATACCGAAGCAACCTTTACTAATAATATTGCCTGGGGTTTTGGGGCCGGTTCTGATAATTATGTTGAAGCCTTTCATCAAACACCAACAAGTCTTGTTGCAGACATGCATGCTGGCTATGCCATTTCTACCGATGGAGGTAAAAATTGGACCTTTTATGAAGACCATTGGGTAATTTCAATAATGGCCACAAAAGGGGCGAATATTTACCATTATAAAATGTCGGGATGGGGATTACCTGATAGAGAATTGTTTGTTTCCAGTGATGATGGTCAGACTTGGACGACTTGTAGTTTGACGGGTTTGCCGAATTCTAGCACCTCAAATTATTATGGGAATTATGGTATTTGGAATGCAGGAGGAGAACTGTATACCTATAATTCTACAGACGCTCCCTTAGGTTTGTATAAATATGATGAACAAGCAGATAGTTGGACTTTAGAAGCCAATACGCAGGGTGGAATTGACGGAGTATTGGTTAATGTAACCAAAATAAATGGCACCTTTTATGGCAATTGGCCTTCAAATGGAGTTTGGTCTACCGCCGTGGTGATTGGCTTGGAAGAGGAAAATAATGAACAAATGATTCATGTTTATCCCAACCCTAGTTCAGGAAAGTTTAAGGTGGAGCTTCCAAATCTTTCCCATGCAAAACTTTCATTATTTGATTTAAGTGGGAAGGTGGTTTTTGAAAAAGAACTGGATAAAAATCAAACAGATATTGACCTAGAAACTCAGCAAAAAGGGATTTATATTTTAAAAATATCTTCCAAAGATTTCACTATTAGTAGAAAAATAATCCTGAGGTGATTTTAAACTTAGTGCACTAATAAATTGTAAAAAAGAAAAGGCCAGTTGGTTTTCAACTGGCCTTTTTTGATGTGTTTTATTCGCCTTATTCGGCTTTCACAAAAGCTTTTGAATATTGGTTGCTATCAACACTCAAACTTAAAATATAAAAACCTTTTGGAAGTGAAGAAACATCAAAACCGTCATTTACTGAAGATGGATAAACATTGGTTTTTTCCATTAGAAGTTGACCCTTTGTATCCAAAATTTGCACATTTATTTTTTCATTTTCTTTTAAATCGATGGTAAAGAACAATTTGTCTTTAACAGGATTTGGGAAAAGGCTAAAATTAGGATTGATTCTATTTTCGTTAAGTGAAACTGTACAACTTGTATCAATTGTAACTATTAATGAAGCGGTACTTACACAACCATTTGCAGCTTTTACCTGCACCCAGTAGGTTCCAGAATCTCTTGCTACCAAAGAGCTAGAGGTGGAGTTGTCTTGCCACAAATAGCTTCCACCAGCAAGAGTTGCATCCAAAACCAAAGAATCACCCATACATAAGGTAGTATCAGATCCAATATTAACCATTGGGGGCTGAATTAAGCTTATCACAATTTCATCCATAATAGAACATCCTCCCGAATACACCATTGCAGAATAAGTTCCAGCGGTATCTACCCAAAGGGAATCTGCTGTAGATCCGTCGGACCAAATCACGCTATCCGCATTTAAGGCCCATAAACTGTAGGATTCGTTAGAACATATAGCCGTATCTGCCCCAAGGTCTAGGGAAGGAATTGCGTTTACTTGAATTGTTTTTGTTAAGGAATCCGAGCAACTTGCATCGCTTGCTACTAATTTTATTTGATAGGCTCCGGGGCTATTAAAGCGTTTCCCAAAATTGGCACCGGAACTTGCTAAAACATTGTTCTCATACCATTTTGTGCTTGTTAAACCTGCTCCTAAACTTGAAAAAGCAATGGAATCTCCTTCACAAATAGTATCGGAATTGGAAAGACTAAAAGCTGGGGAGGCCGAACAACAAGAAACCACGGTTAGGGTGGAGGTCATTGTGGAAACGGAAGTGCCATTTAAAAAACCATTGACATTTACGGTGTATGTATTTGCTGGTAACATGCCCATGTTAATGTTATGCGTTGTTTGGCTTAATGCGCCTAAACAAATAGGCCCTAGGGTGTGAATCAAATCTACATCAATCACATTTCCAGAAACATTAACCGTGCTTCCATTAAAGGTGGCGTTTATGCAAAGCAGCAATACACCTGCGTCAACAAAGGTATTGGTGCAGCTAGTGGCTGCCGGATTTGGGAAAGTGGAACTTGTAATTTGAACAGTTTGGGAAAATAACGAGCTACTGCATAAAAAAAAGCACAGGGCAATTAGGTTCGATTTTAAAGTAATTGTTCTTTTCAATAGATTGATTATTTTGATTATAATGGTGCAAGTTAGAGAAAAAGAGCATTTCATTTTTTTTTTGCTGGATAAAAGCAATAGATTTTGGCTTTTACTAATTCCATTTTCCTTTTAAAAGGGAAAAATTTACCTTCGATGGAAAAAAATTTGCCGATGTTCAAATTATTTTCCTTTTGTCTTTTGTTCTTACTCTTTTTTTCAATGAGAGCGAATTTGTTAAAAGACGGCCGTTTTGTTTCTACAAATCAAAGTTTTTTTTCAGATTTAAATAGAAGTCATGATTGCAGTTCGGGACCGGGAACCTTTTGTTTGGATGGAAAAGGATGGAAATCTGATGATCTTTCAAATCCCTCAAATAATGTTTTAAAAATTGATGGTTTTTTAAGTCCAGAAGCCGATAATATAATTTGGTCTCAAACAGTAAATAATGTTGTGGCGGGAAATTATGAATTTGAATTTTGGACCCGTTTAAGAACTTCAGAGCATAATATTGGGCTAGAAATTCGGCTAAATGGTGTTTTACACGATACTTACCTTTCCAATAGTAGTGGAGTATGGAACAAAGCGCTTTTTCATTTTAATATGAATAATTCGGCTAGTGTTTTAAAAATTGAAATTGTTCAAAAGGTGTTTGGGCATTATACAGATTTCGATTTTGATGAAATGAGCCTTAAATTATTTTCCAATTTTGCTTTTAATGGTCCATCTACTGCCGTGGCCATCTCCGGAATTTCGGATACAATCACAACATCTCCCCAAGTATTGGACCCTCCGAGCATAGCTATACATTTTTACCCAAATCCAATTGTGGATTATGCTACAGTGGAGGCAGATTCCGGTTTTGGTAATTATTCTCTGCTCCTATTTTCTCTGGATGGAAAAATTGTGGGGAATTATGAAAACATTGCCGAAAGAAAGTTCAAAATCTATTTGGGTAATTTGCCGAAGTCCTCCTATTTTTATAGAGTTTATACTAAAAAGCAAATTCTGAAAAACGGGAAATTTTTAGTTTTTTAAATTGCTTTTGAATACAACCATTGCAACCATCTTTGGTAAATAATATTACTTAATTTCCACCCATTATCCGTTTTTAGTATCATTTGACTATCGCTGAGGTTTCTCAATGCTCTTTCCACGCTGCTTGCAGCCCCCAGTTTATGTCGAACTAGAAATTCAAAGGAGTGGGGTTGTTCTACTATTTCTTCAAATGCAATTGCCCGGAGCAATCTCCATTGAAGTTTGGTAAATCTTTTTTTTATTTTCCCTAAAACTGGATGGTAATCATTCATTAGGCTAGCCCTTGCTGCTTCAAAATCACCCTTGTTATTTTCACAATATTGAATAGTTTCAATAAGAAAAATGGTGTTTCCTTGTGAGTATTTATAAGCCTTTTCCTGCCAATCCATAGGCTCCTTCCAAATGGATTCAATGGGAATAGCACCGAGCTTAAATGCGGTTATTTTAAAACCATTAATTTTTAAAATAGTATTCCGATTGGAAGCTAAAAGAATCTGGCAATTTGAGGCTTGATTAAGGATTCGGAAATGCTCATATAAAAATTCCATTTCATCTTCATCCTCCCATTCATGGATATCATCAAAAACAAAAAGAAAATCCAGACCAATCTGGCTTAGGGTTATGGTAAGATCTTGAAACCAAGAATTGAGATGGGCTAAGGTTTCGTATTGGTAAATAGGGTGGCTTTCTAAAAACCGCCTTAGCTGATAGTCTAAATTGGAATAGGATTTTGCTACCTCTCGCATATCTCTAATTAATTCATTTAGATATTGTTGAGTGGAAATAATACCGCGCAAAGACCTGTAAAAGCAAACTCGTCTTCCTTCCAATTTTGCTTTAAGCTTTTTTATGAAATAGGACTTGCCAATCCCTGTGGAGCCATAAAGCAAAACATTTTCTCGAACCATAATTTGATTGTAGAGACTGTTCAACTCGGCTTGACGGTTAAAAGATAATTCCATGATAGAGAGCTTTTAATCTTAAGGATTGGCGATGCATTTTAATTCAATAGCGATAGGGGTTGGAAGAGAATTTATAGCAATCGTTGTTCGGCAAGGCTTAGGATCCATTTCCTTGAAATACTCTGCGTAAACCTTATTAAAAACTTGGAAATCCCTTTTCATATCCACTAAAAAAACCTGGATATCCACCAACTTTTCCCAACTACTGCCATTTTCTTCGAGGATGGCTTTTACATTGGCAAACACCGAGTGTACCTGCGCTTCAAAATCAAAGGAGAGGAAATTGCCATTATGGTCTAATTCCAAACCGGGAACACCGGAGTCATTTGAATCACTTCCTGCAATTCGCGGGCCAACGCCACTTAAAAAAAGTAAGCCTCCTGCCTTTCTAGCTAAGGGGTAAAGACCTACAGGTTTGGGAGGTTTTGTACTCATAATTTTATATTTTTAAATTATTCTTTTTTGCAATTAGACTTTTTTCTCTTCGTTCTTTTCCATTGGCTTTAGGTGATCAATTGAAAGAAAAATCAACTTTTCTCCTTTTTTGAAGGCAGGTTCATCCCTTAAAAACAAATGGATGCTACCATCCTCTTCAAGTCTAAAAAGAGGGATGATCTTGCCCAAATATTTTCTTTTAATTTTTTCAAAAGACTCTTCATTAGGGCATTCTTCAACCATAGGTTCGCTATGATTTCGAATTATTTGCGCCAAGCTAAGATAATCTGCCTTCCCTAGGAAAAGGGTGTTTTTGGCCAAATTAAAGTCCGTAAGATCCATTTCATTTTTCCCTGGTAATCGATACACATTTCCCTCACCAAATTCCTCTTCAAACCATTGATTTGCCAATGCATTGATCTCATTATTTTGGGTCACTGCCATCAACTTCCCAATATTACTCAAATCAATTTCGTCAAATATCTTATCTCCTAAAATATTGCCTTCAAAAACTTCAAAGCCTTCTTTTTGAGCTTCCTTTATATTGGAGGCGGATACATCCACCAAAAAAACTGGAAAGTTGTAGGATTGAATAATTCCGGCAAGAAAACGACCAACTTCATTTGCCCCTGCAATTAAAAATCCTCGAGGAACTGCACGGGTTACTTTTAGGGCCTTCGCCAATGCTTTTGCGGTTGAACCTTGGAGAATTACAGATCCCACAATTACCAAAAAAGTTAGAGGAAGAATTAGTTCTGATTGCTTTGCCAAAACCGGATCTTCGGAATTCATTAATTGCAAACTAAAAAGAGATGCCACGGCTGCGGCAACAATTCCTTTTGGGCCTACCCACGACATGAAAATAATTTCGCCTTTTGTAAATCTTTTTCCAAGAGTACTAAGCCAAATTGCCAAAGGACGAATCACAAAAATTACTATTCCAAAAATTGCAAAACTCTCCCAACCTAGTTTTAATATTTGTTCCATATTTATCCTGCTGGAGAGAAGAATAAAGAGAACTGAAATTAGAATAAGGGTGATATCTTCTTTAAAAGAAAGAATTTTTTTAAAGTCGTTTACTTTAATGTTAGCTAAAATGATCCCCATAAAGGTAGCGGCCATTAGACCTGCTTCGGGCTGAATTACTTCCGAAAAAGTAAAAGCAAAAATTACTAAGCCTAGGGTGAACACATTCCGTAAATATTCGGGTATCCTGTTTTTTTGCAATAAATATTTTAAAAGATAAGCAGCAATAATCCCAACAAAAACTCCGGCAGAGACCGTTAAAAAGAATTCGGTAAAAATTTCCGAAAGACCAGCCTCTCCATGTCCATGACCCCCCGATTGGATAAATTCGTAAACCAATACGGCAATCAATGCCCCAAGAGGGTCGATAAGAATTCCTTCCCATTTTAGGATGGTATTAACCCTTTCATTTGGTCTCGTATTTCTTAAAATTGGCATCACAACTGTTGGTCCTGAAACAATAATTAGTGCACCAAATAGAAAGGCAAGTCCATAATCCAAGCCTAAAAAATAATGTGCAGCAAGTCCACCACCAATCAAGGTTATAATCGGTCCAACAATCAGAATGTTTCTGATGGTACCTACTCTATATCGTATTTCGGAAAGTTTTAAAGTTAAACCGCCCTCAAAAAGAATGATTCCTACGGAAATGGAAACAAAGGAAAAAAGAAAATCGCCTGAAAAAATCGCATCTCCGTCCAATAATTTTTGTCCATCAGATGTAATTAAAGTGGAAAGCGGACCAACGGCCAGACCAATAATGATTAATGGGAGAATGGCTGGAATTTTAATTTTCCAAGCCATCCATTGGGCTAAGACACTGAGTACAAGTATGCTTGCTAATTCAACCATGAATTTTTATTTCGGCTTGAAGATACATTTTTTAGGGATTTGATAAGTATGACTTTGTCCACAGTTTTCATCAAATTTTTACGCTTAATATTGCACAAGGATTCGGGAATTATACAACTTAATATTGTTTGAGAATGAAAGTATATACTAAAAAAGGGGATACAGGAGAAACGTCACTTATCGGAGGGACGAGGGTTAAAAAGTCGAATCTCCGGATTGAAGCTTATGGCACTGTGGACGAATTGAATAGTTTTATTGGTGTAATAAGGGATAGCGCAAAAGACAAATTTAAGGATGAAGAACTAGCCGGAATCCAAGACAATCTGTTTACTCTTGGTTCAGATTTGGCCACCGATAAAACGAAGTCTAAAATGAAGAATCCTATTTTATTGGAATCGGATATTTTGGCATTAGAGACTTCAATGGATGAAATGGATTTGGAACTTGAACCTTTGAAGAATTTTATTATTCCTGGTGGAGATTTGTGTTCTAGCTATTGCCATGTGGCGCGTTGTGTTTGTAGGCGTGCGGAAAGAATTTGCATTGATTTAAATGAAAAAGAGGCAGTTGATCCTTTGATTTTAAAATATTTGAACCGATTAAGCGATTATTTATTTATTCTTGCAAGAGCTTATACCCTTAAACATGGCGGAAAGGAAAGCCTTTGGAAGACAAGAAATTAGCCATTTTAAAAAAAAATGCAATTAAGCTTGCACAGGAT
>CAKZNE010000283.1 GCA_937129395.1 uncultured Cryomorphaceae bacterium
GGATAAAAGCCATTCAGCTTGAAAAAGATGCCATTTTAGAAGAATGGCTAAACTTTGATCACTCCAGCTTAATTTCCTTTTTGCACTCCTTTAATGAGGAGTTTTCCGAAATGATATTAGACCTTAAAAAGATTTTTGGGGACTCATTTAATTTCACCTTAAATGAATTTGAAATGGTTTTAAGCCATTCCCAAAAGGCTATTGGTTCCCTTTCGGCCTTTATACCGCTTATTCAAAAACTAAAGGAAGTATCCAAGGAAATGAAACTTTGTTTGGCTTCCAAAAAATGGCAACGGAGTGATTTTGAATTTAACCTGGCATATAAATCCCTAACCGAAATCTATGAAAAAGATAGAAAGTTTGCAGAAATGGATGAGGATGGGATCCGCTTAAATATCAGTCGAGTTAATTTACTTTTTGATTCCTATTATTCCTCAAATGTGGAAAGTATTAGAGCTTCCATTCGAAAGAAATTTTTGGCAAAAATAAAAATTACAGAATCCATAGCATCCCAGTTAACGGCTGAAGAAAAAGTGCTGAAAAAGAAGTACCTGAGTAGCCGAAGAATATTGGAAAATGAATTTGGAAAATCCATGCGTTATAAGTCCATCCGCGATTTAGCCTCGAGCGATGCCAATGAAATTATGACTTCCCTAAAGCCAGTTTGGCTTATGAGCCCTTTAAGCGTTTCGGACACTATGCCAATAGATATTTCACTTTTTGATGTGGTTATATTCGATGAGGCTAGCCAAATAACTGTGGAGGAAGGCGTTCCAGCTTTGTTTAGAACCAAGCAAACCATTATCGTAGGTGATGAAATGCAAATGCCACCAACGAACTTTTTCAATTCCATTAATTTACAGGATGATGAGGATGAAGAATTGGAAGAAAAAATTGGAATTAGCCTTGATGCAGATAGCCTTTTAAATCAAGGCGGAAGAAAACTATCTTCTGTAATGCTAGGTTGGCATTACCGATCCAGACATGAAAGTTTAATTTCTTTTAGTAATGCTGCTTTTTACCAAAGAGGGTTAATGACTATTCCGGATAATACTATTCCTGAGCGGAACATGGAGCCAATTCCTCCAATATTGGAAAGTTCAGAGCCTGTAAACATTGATGAAATATTAAAGAGAAGCATCAGCTACCATCATTTGGAAAATGGGATTTATGATAAGCGAAGAAATAAAGATGAATCTGCTTACATAGCCAATATGGTCTGTGAGCTTTTGAAATCCAAATGCCGAAAAAGTATTGGTATTGTGGCTTTCTCAAAGGAACAGCAGAGCGAAATTGAAGAGAGTTTGGAAAGATTAGCTTTAGAAGACTCAAAATTTGAAGCATTATTGGAAAAGGAGTTTCAACGAATGGATGAAGATCAATACAATGGTCTTTTTATTAAGAATTTGGAGAATGTTCAAGGGGATGAAAGGGATATCATTATTATGAGTGTATGCTATGGATACAATCATAAAGGTAAGATGTTAATGAATTTTGGTCCGATAAATAGAAGGGGAGGAGAGAAGCGTTTGAATGTGATTTTCTCCAGAGCCAAGGAACACATGGTGGTGGTTACTTCCATTGGTCCACATGAAATAAAGAACGATTATAATGAAGGAGCTAATTATTTCAAAAAGTTCCTTAGCTACTCCAGGCACATATCCAATGGAAACCTAACAGAGGCCAATGCCATTTTGGATGCTTTGAATTTGACTCACAATAGTTCGGATTTGACCCAGGAGAGAATTATCTCCCAGCAACTGAGAGCGGCTTTAGAAGAAAGGGGTTATGAGGTTGATTTGTCAATAGGGCAATCTTATTTTAAATGTGATTTGGCGATCCGTTTTAAAGGTAAAGGGCATTATAACACAGGGATTTTAATTGACCATGACGAACATTATAAAAATAAGAATGTACTAGAACAATATTGCCAAAGGCCACAAATTTTAAATGCTTTTGGATGGAAGATACTAACTGTATTTTCTAAGGATTGGTTGGAAAAACCATCACGAGTTCTAGAAAGAATAGAGCAGCTTATCAAAAATAAGGAAAGTCAGGATGTGGAAGATGTAGAGAGTTTGATTGTTGTAGAGGAGATCAAGGAGGAAAAACCCAAGCCCAAACCTAAACCCAAACGAAGATCATCGGGCAAAACTATAAATTATCCTGTCGCTAATGAGATTGCAAACCCAAATGAAAAGCATGGCCAGAGCAAGGAGTACTTAGAGGAGATTCATAGAAGGGATTTGAATTTTATCCGATTGGAATATGCTGAAGGAAGTAGCAATAAGTTTTGGCAAATAGCCCAGGAAACCAAAGCATTAATTGTGGAATACGGACGTATAGGGAACCATGCGCAAACAAATCTAAAGAACTTTGAAACACCCGAAAAGGCCAAGGAAGAAATGGAAAAAATGATGGCCAAAAAAATCGCTAAAGGTTATATAAGGGTGTCGAAATAGGGTCATCAATTTTTCAAGCGAAATAGGAAAAGCGGATTATTCTTTAGGTGAGCGGTTGTATATACAACCGAATATAGTATATTCGCCTCATGGAATTAAAAAACCTAAATAATTTTAATCCGTCCACTTGTATTTCTGGAAAAATAACGGGCTTGAACAGGATTGTTGCTGGAATTTTCCGAAAGTATGTAAGCCCCTTTGGAGTATCAAATAGCCAGCTTACCCTCTTATTCATTCTTACTAAAATGGATGGCCTAAACCAAAAGCAACTATCCGAAATGATTTATTTGGAGAAGTCTACTTTGAATAGAAATTTGAAAAGATTGTTTGATCAAGAATTGTTGAGTAAACAAAATTTTCCAAGTATTTCCATTACTGAAAAGGGAAAACGGTTGGTGAACGATATTATCCCGGAATGGAGAAAAGCCATGGATGAAATAGAGTCCATTATGGGTGATTCTGGGAAAATGGCTTTAGACACTTTGGTGCAAAATATTACTCAAAAACAAAATTGATGATTTTAAAACTGTCTTATATCGGTTTGTCTTTATTGATGATCTTGGTGCAGCTTCTTATTGCCAAATATGCCATTTCCAAAACCTTTGATATTAAAAAAGGAAAAAAGAAATTAATAATCGTGGCCATGTTTATTTTGTTGTGGCACGGCTATATTAAATTGTTATCCTATTTAGGAGTCCTTCACAATATGGATTTCCCGCCACGTTTTGCCATTTTTTTAATTATCCCTGCTTTTATCCTCTCTGGGATTTTTATTTATAAAAACAGAAAGGCAGATTGGATTTTAAATATTAAACCCCATTGGTTGATATTTTACCAAAGCTTTAGGGTGCTAATTGAAACTATTTTCGTGTATTCCGTTGCCGCCAATGTATTGCATAAAAATGTGACCGTTGAAGGCTATAATTACGATATGGTATTCGCATTTACAGCTATTTTAGTTGGCTTCTTGTTATTGAAGAATTTTAGAAAATTTAGAAAACTGGCATTGGCCTGGAATTATTTAGGCTTGGTGGTAATTGCGGTTATTATATTCCTTTTTCAAGCCAGTATTTATATGCCCGAAATGTTTGGAAAGGACAGCCTTCCATTCCCATCCGAGTTTACCTTTTACCCCTATATTTTGGTCGCGGGTTTTTTAATGCCTTCGGCTGTTTTTGTCCATTTATTGTCCATTGTTCAATTGAAAAGGATGGACGATTGAGCTTCGTTTGATAAAATAAAAAAGGCCTCCAAAATGAATTGAAGGCCTTTGAAAGAAAATTACCAATAAATCTATTTCACCACAAAAGGAATCGCTTCGTTCGTACCGGAAATCTGGATGAAATAAGCTCCTGCGCTTAGGTCACCTGGTTTGATACTTAAAGAATTAAGACCTTCTCTTAATTGTGCATTTTGTGTAAATACAATCTGACCAGTTGCAGAAGCAATAGAAATTTTCACTTCTTCTTCAGTAGCAGAACGTAAATCAAGAGTCATTTCACCACCACTAAAAACAGGGTTAGGGTATAGGTTGAATAATTCTTGGTTAATGGATGGTCCATCTTCAGTGAAGTTGTTGCCATCATTGTTATTGCTTGCCATTTTGCTAGAAGCACCGGTTGCATTGTTTACAACAATTGTGTAATCTTCCACTTCACCATAAGAGAATATAGAACAAGGACCGGCATAACCACCCCATTTCATTACTACTCTTACTCTTAGGTTACCAGCAGCTGCAAAATTTGGAACTTTAAAGTTTCCAGATTTTTTGTATTTGCCTTTTCCTTGGTATACACATTCTTTGTAATCATTGAAGTCGCCATCGTTATTCCAATCCACAAATATTCTCCAATACTCTTTGTATTTAGAACCTTGGAAACCTGGGTGTAGTTTGAAATAAACTTTCTGACCTTTATTATGATTAGTAACTAAGTTAGAATAATCACCATAACCACCATCTTTACCAGAGGTATTATCAATAGAACCCATTTCGATTCTGTTGATCCACTCGTAAGTAGCGCAAAGACCTTTAGCGATACAAACAATAGGAGTACAATCTCCAATAGTAATATCAAAGCTAGTAGTATCCGAAGCACCAGTTACAGTATCTAAAGCTACATAAGTAATAGCTGTAGTACCCGTAGTGAAAAGACTTCCAGAAGTAGGACCAGCAATTTGAGTAACCACTACATCATTACCACAAGGAACTTCCATGATAAATTCGTGCTTATTGCACTCTCTTCTATCATACCATGTTCCAGACCATCTTCTTAGTGCAACTTGATCCGCACCGTCGTTGTAACATGCATATCCACAATGGTAACCACCAGTGTTATTCGGCTCATAATTAGCCCAATTGGTATAGCTTACTGCTTCACCATTTACCCATTCGTGAGTACCTTCAGTTGTTACGTCGTTTAAACCAATCCAGCTATAGCTTCCTTGAACTCTACAAGCTAAGTAGTGGTTTTCTGCAGAATTATTAATTACTGCTAAATGTCCACCTGCAGCTTGTGCAGCAGCATTCGCTTGGTTCCAAGTATAGTTACAACTTTTAGAGCGGAAGTATCTGTGTCCATTATGAGTTCCTAAATAAGTGAAGCCTTGGATAGTATTACCAGCAGGACAAGCAGTAGGAGCACAACTTGTAGAAGTTGTAACGGTAGGAGCTACCCAGTTGATAATTTTTCCGCCTAAAGCAGGAATACAAGCCACATCAATGTCTGGCATAGATTGCATATTTACTACAAAACCTTCGTCCACAGTTACAGTTACGATTTGTGAAGCTGTATTTCCATTTACATCTGTAACGGAGAATAAAACAGTGTTTGCCCCTACATCATTACAACCGAACGAATTCATATCGATATCATAAGAAGCAATTCCACAAGCATCAGAAGAACCATTGTCTAAATCTGCAGGAGTGATAATTGTTTGTCCTGCTGAGTTTAAATTAATAGTAATGTTTTGAGTAACAATTACCGGAGCAATCGTATCAATTACATTAACTGTTGCTACACAAGAAGCACTGTTTCCATTATTATCTACTACAGTTAAAGTAACCATATTAGAACCAACAGTTCCACAAGAGAAATTAGAATTGTCTAAAGTCATGGAAGCAATACCACTGGCATCAGAAGAACCATTATTGATATCTGCTGGAGAAATAGAAGCTAATCCATTAGATCCTAAACCAAGAGTAATGTTTTGACAAACCACATTTGGCGCGATCGTATCAATAACATTAATGATTGCAGTACAGGAAGAAGAATTTCCATAAATATCCACAACTGTTAAAGTTACAGGATTGGCTCCAACATGTCCAGCATCAAAAGTACTTACGTCAATAGAAGTAGAAGCGATTCCACAAGCATCGGTAGAACCTCCGTCTATATCAGCAGCAGTGATGGCAGCGTTTCCAGTGGCATCAAGTCCAAGTGTAAATGAATTACAAATAACTGTTGGAGCGATCGTATCTACTACTGTTACCACAAATGAATCTGTAGTAGAGTTTCCGTAAATATCTAAAGCTGTATAAGTTACTGTAGTAACTCCCACAGGGAAGTGATCTCCTGGGTGATGCGTACCTGTTACACTTTGAACGGCACAGGCATCTGTAGCTGTAGGAAGTGTCCAATATACTGGAGGTGTACAATCGTTTCCAAGAGTATAAGAAGTAAAGGAAGCAGGTACTTGAACTAGAACAGGAGCTATTGTGTCAATAACTGTTACTGTAGCCGGTCCAGTTGCTGTATTTCCATTTACATCTGTTACGGCTAGGCTTACAGCATTTCCTTGGAAATCTGCAAATACATCCATTACCATACTTAAACCACCACGGTCACCACCAACTCTGTTTCTTACTGCAACGATGATTTCGTTTTCACCAAGAACAAAAATGCTATCTAAGGAAGTGTTGCTTACATAACCGTAAGTATCACCACCGTTATAACCGTTTGTTACCAGTCCTGCTTGATTAATTAACATATCATGAGGAACACCTTGGAAGGAAGAAGCATTAAAAGCATATTCTCCCGCGATAAGGTGACCATTAATAAAAATCTCTAAATCATCATCCACAGACAAACGAATCCGAGTTGCTAACTGCGCAACCGAAGTAAGGTTGAAAGTTTTACGGTAGAAAGTGATGTGCTTATTGGCATCAATTAAATCACTACCAGGAACCACAATCATTGAAGGGTATCCATAAGGCTGACCTAAAGCAACTGGTAAAGTAAAGGTAGAAACAGCAGGAATAAACGGTGCACCAACCCAAGGGAAAGTTAAAGCAGTAGAAGAATCTACCATTGTACTTAATGCCCAAGAACTATCGGTTACAACTTGCAAACTGTTATCTCCATCTACATCAGAACAATCGAAAGTAGAAGGGCTTACTGCGTAAGAAGCAACACCACAATTGTCTGTAGATCCATTTTCAATATCCGAAGCAGCAATAGACGCTTGTCCATTTGCATCTAGATATACCGTTACATTTTGAGTAACTACGGTTGGGATAATAGCATCAACTACAGTTACAATTGCACTTGCAGAAGCATTGTTTCCATTTACATCAGTTACAGTAAGTGAAACTGAATTTGGACCTACATTGGCACATCTAAAAGAAGTGTTATCCAATGCTAAACCAGCAATACCACAAGCATCTGTAGAACCATTGTTTACATCTGCAGCAGCAACAGTAGCTAGTCCATTTGCATCCAAATAAACGGTTACGGCTTGAGTTACAACTGTTGGAGGAGTATCGTCAACCACAGTTACCGAAGCTTGGGCTGTTGATGTATTTCCATTCACATCGGTAACAGTATAAGTAACAGCATTTCCGTCAAAGTCTGCGAAAACATCCATTACCATACTTATACCTCCCTTATCACCACCAACTCTATTTCTTAGAGCAACGATAATTTCGTTTTCACCTAATACAAATACGCTGTCTAATGAAGTTGTACTGAAATATCCAAAAGGATCAGCACCGTTATAACCATTAGATACGTTTCCTAAAGTGTCTATAAAAAGATCCAATGGAACCCCTGTAAAAGTTGAAGAATTAAAAGCATACTCTCCAGCGATAAGGTGACCATTGATAAAAATTTCACAATCGTCATCCACTTGCATTTGAATGCGAGCTCCCAATTGATCAACTGAAGAAAGATTGAAAGTTTTACGGTAGAATGTAATATGCTTTTGAGCTTTTATTACTTGGCTACCAGGAACCACAGCGATGGATGGGTAACCATAAGGCTGACCTAAATCCACTGGAAGTGTAAAAGTTGAAGCCGCTGGAACAAATGGTGCTCCTGGCCATGGGAATGAAAGTGCAGTAGAAGAATCTCTTGCTGTGCTTAACATCCAAGATCCATCTGTAACTACCTGAACACTATTATCTCCTTCAACATCAGAACAATCAAAAGTTGATGGACTTACTGTCATTGAGGCAATGCCACAACTGTCTGAAGATCCATTGTCAATATCCGAAGCTAAAATAGAAGCATTTCCATTAGCATCTAGTGTAACTGAAATATCTTGAGTTATTGCAATTGGAGCAATGTCGTCCACTACCGTTACCATAAAAGGTGCCGTGGTTACATTACCATTAATATCAGATACAATTAGATTAACTGTATTTACCCCTATATCAGAACAATTGAAATAAGACTGTTCTATATGTGGAAGTGAAATTCCACAATTGTCTGAGGAACCTAAATCCACATCAAACAATTTAATAGAACCATTTCCTGTAGAATCTAAATAAACTGTTACGTTTTGTGTATTTACTGTAGGAGGGATACTATCGATTACCGTAACAACGGCAGTTGCGGATGAACTATTTCCATTGTTATCTACAACTGTAAGCACTACATTATTAGCACCAACACTATAACAATCGAAAGAACTATTGTCAATTGAAATAGAAGCAATACCACAAGCGTCATTGGAACCATTGTCAATATCACCTGCATTTATGCTAGCGTTTCCTGCAGCATCTAAATAAAGATCGATGTCTTGCGCTATGCTATTTGGCGAAGTAGTATCGGAAACAACAACATCAAAAGTACATGTAGAAACTCCACACGCATTGGTTGCAGTAACTTGAACTGTTGTGGTACCAATATTAAAGGTTAGGCCACTAGCATCTCCGGCTCCTGAACCTACGGTAGCTCCTGTTAAAATATAAGTCCCTGTAACAGGATTGGTTCCTTCTGCGGTGGTAAGAAAATTGACAACCGCATCGCAGGTGTTTGATGTATAAGCATTTATTGTTCCTGGGCAGACAGAGAAACTGGTACCCACACAGGTAATTTCAGAACTAACTGCAAAATTGAAATTAGATTCATCACAATCATTGCTACTAATATTTACAATCGCGCTATAAGTTTGAATAGCAGAACCATTAAATACAGCATCAAAACTAATTGACCCACCAGAGGCCACAGTTGCAGGTAGACTGATTCCGCCTATTGACCAATTTGACGCATTTGCTCCTGAAAGGATAATCGCGCTAATATCCATGCTTCCTGTCCCACTATTATTAATAGTGAAGCTTTGGCTTGCATTAGAGTTTGGTAAGTTATTTCCAAAATCAGTTCCATCACTTAGGTCAGGACTAATATCTTCATCCAAAATTGCAACTGAATTTCCGCTCAGGTCAATTTCAGCCTGGCTTGTGGTTACAACAATAGGGTCTGAAATTGCTGAACAACCAAATAAATCAATTACCTCAACCGTATATGTTCCTACTTGGGAGGCTGTATAAGATTGCAGAGTTGCATTTAGAATATCGACACCATTTAGTTTCCATTGGTAAATCGCAGATTGAGATGCCGTTAAAACTACTGTTGTTGGACATAAATAAGCAATGTTGGCAGGGCTAACAGCTACGGTTGGGTTACTATTTACTGTGATGGTTGTAGGATCTGAAACTCCAGAACAGCCTCCAGCATTTGTAACAATGACTGTATAATCACCTGAAACCGATGCAGTGTAGTTTTGAGTCGTGGCACCTGAAATTAGCATTCCATCTCTAAACCACTGATAAGAATCTCCAAGATTTGCATTTAAAGGAACTGTTTGTCCGTCGCATACTGTCGTTTGTCCAGAAACAATAATTGCCGCCGGGCGAACAGTTACTATAGCACTACAGGAATCAAGGTTTCCAGCATTGTCCAACACATATAATGTTACTGGGTTTGCACCAGTGTCATTACAAGTAAAAGCTGTTTGAGACAAAGTAATGGCATCAATACCACAAGCATCAGAAGAACCATTATCTACCATTGAAGGTGTTATGGAAACCGTACCATTGGGGGTAAGAGCCACCGTAATATTTTGACAAATTGCAGTTGGCGGTGTTGCGTCAACTTGTACAGAAGTGTTTCTATGGAATCTAAATTCTCTACTTCCGGTTCCACTTGTTACAATATCTGGAACAAAATCTCCATCTAAATCTCCAATTACGATACCTGATACCTCAGCCCTGTTGGAAGAAGTATAATCGATTCTTGGGGCAAAAGATATATTTGTTGGGCTTGTCGTGGTATTTCTATAAACTGCGAATTTATTTTCGCAAAGAGATTTGGAAACAATATCAGGATACCCATCTCCATCAACATCTCCAACTTGGATTCTATAGTTACATCTAAAAGAAGGTAGATTTATTAATCCACTCATATCAATATCACCCGGTGTGGAATGATTAATTAAAACTGCAGTATTATAGGTACCGTCATAATTACAAGTGGTAAAGTCAATTTTTCCGTCTTTGTTGAAATCGGCAATTTGACAACGATAAGGCTGGGTGCCTCCAACCGACCAATATTCGGGTGCTTCAAAAGTAAATACAGCGTCCCCATCTGGCGTTGTATTCCTAAGGGTCACAGCCCTGTTGTTGAATCTTTGAGAAATTAAAATATCAATTTTTCCATCACCATCAACATCTGCTGTTTGAATACCGGTAGCTCTACCACCTATATTGCTGAAAATTTGTTGTGCCTCAAAGCTTACATTTCCGATTCCGGTGCTTAGGTTTCTAGCTACTCTAACAAAATTTCCGCTTTCACCAACAATGTCAATTTTACCATCATTATTAAAATCACCAGCAGCAATTTGATAATTGGAAACTCCCGCAGTTCCAATCGCTGGTCCAAAAGAAATGGTTCCTGGTCCTGGGCTTGTATTTAAAATAACAGCGTTACGGGAAACTAAATCCTGTTTACCGTCACCATCAAAATCTGCAGCATATATTGAAGACGCTCCAAATTGGCTAAAAGCTAAATGAGAAAAATTGATGTTTCCTGGAGTACTGTTGTTTTGAGCAACAGACAATCCACCGCCTTGGCCACCAGATAAAACGTCAGCCTTTCCATCCAAATCCATATCTGCAGCAATCATATTGTATGCTCCGTAGGTCATGGGTAAAATCTGAGCATTATTTTGATAGGTTGTGCCTGTTAGCGGAGTTGGACAAAAGATCCCGTTAAACGGAACCTTGGAATAAGATGTTAAATCACATTGGTTTGTAACCGATATCCTACTTGTTGATGCACCAATTGGCACAGTAACTACTAATTGACCAAATGTGGCACTTTGAACAACAGCTTTTGTTGCACCAAAATAGACTACATTATTGCTAATAGTAGAAGCGTCAAAGTTTGCCCCAGTAATAGTTACGGTACTTCCGATAAAACCAGTATTTGGAGCAAATGAATTGATGATCGGCCTTGTCGTACATTGAGCATGTGCGATTTGAACCGAAAACATTAATATAAATATATTGAGGAATAATTTTTTCATATCCATTAATTATAAGTTATGCTTATGGTTAAAGTATTGGGGTCAAATCCGGCTGGAACATCAAGACTAAAAGAACTTGGAGCTGTGCTTCCGCAATTCGCGATGATGGTTTCACCACCTGTAAGATTTAGATTCGATACCGTATGAGTAACATCGTTTTGTCCTTGTTCGGAAATGGTAATGGTAAAGTTTGCCGTTTGGGCATCACCACTTTCATTAAAGACTAAAAGTCTAATTTCATCATTAGATGTTGAAGAACATTTCAAAGTGGACCAGGATACTTCCAAGTGAGTAGGAGAGTCTGGTAATGCTGTCCAACCTTTGTAAATCGTGGGGTTTTGAGCCATTGCGCCAAAAACTGGCAAAACAATTAAGGCGATTGCACAAAACAAATTTGTAGTTTTTTTCATGTAATAATTGATTAATTTGGTTTTGATCCGACTTTCCAAAATGACCAGTTCTTAAACTTAAATGGATCACCTGAACAGTGGCTCTGAGCTAAAAAAAAAATGTAATTGGTGCTGAATTCCCTATAACGAATTCAGAAAATTGAAAATTGAAACCTTTGAAGGAGGGTACTCAAAAGAGTAATTTAAAAGAGGTACAGTCATTAGTGTGATAATTGATTAAATTGTTTAGTCGTCTCGTCAATCTTTTTATGATTAACAAGATAAAGAACCCGAAAAAAAGAAAATTATCAAAGGGTTTTTAGACGAACGGCGGCCTCATTTAAGGCTCATTTGACGTAAGTCTCAATAGATTAACGAATTGAAGGGGTTTCAATGCAATTATTCATTACCGTTAATCCGTAAGTAGAATCTTACAATAAATTGACTGTAAGGGGATTATGACAGAAATTTCCGTTGGTTATTAGTCTTGTTTACTGTGGTTTTTATTCGTTTTTTATGGAATAAATCAAACAGTTATTAGATTTTTAATAACTGAAAATGGATTTTAAATTTCGCTCATATTTGCAATTGAAAAACGGCCTTTATTTTTAAATAAAGGCCGTTGGGGAAGGAAATACTCTAGAACGAGTAATTCATCTATCTACTAATTTTAGTAAGGTTTCAAAAAAGTATTGTTCTTAATGTATCCCGCATTAAAAAGGTCCAATTTTGAATTTTACTGTATTTTTAGATTAACTGAATTAATTTCCGTGTTTTAGTAAAATGAAGATGTTTAGCGATCCCTTCAGTTTGGTAAAATTGGAATTAATCTAGTTGTGTTTTCCAGTTTTTATCATCCTGTATTTGTTTGAATTTGGCGACCCAAACCTTTTAGAATGTTTTTATAGGAATAGAAAAGCGACATATATAATATTGGTGTTTCGAATGTTTAATCGGTCTCAATCGATTTGTTGAATCAAATAACCTTAAAAAAATTATGCATGACCAATAAATCAAGGCCTCATTTAGGCCTCGTTTTTTTTAACATATTGTTAATTAGCTATTTGGAAGGGTAGGTTTTTGAACGGTAAATCCCATTAAATACTCAGTTAGGTCTTGGTTCTCTTCCAATTCCAAACGTTTTCTTACTCGATATCGCAAGCTTTTTATTGCCTTTTCAGATCTGTTTAGAAGACGTGCTATGTCATCGGTAGAATAATTCATAACCAACATTAAACAAAGCATCAATTCCATTTTATTTCTTTTGGAAAGTTTGGATAGGAGAAAATCATAGAGCTTGGGCGACAACTGAGCGGCGCTTTTTTCAATATCCAATAAAGCCTCTTCGGCAGAAAATTCATTGAGCTTCCTTTTCATCTCTTTTGCCTTTCGGTCCACAAATAGACTTTCGGAGCCGGACTTTAGTTCTTCAATCAATTCACCAAGTTCGATGGTCCTACTTTGATTGTGTATTGTTTCCAGAATGGAAGTGTGTAATTCTTTTTCAAGCTTTTTATTTTTACCCGCTAATTCCTCATTTTTTCTTTCCTCGGCTTGGGCCCTCAGTTGAAGAAGTTCCTCGTTTCTTTCATTCTTTGTTTTTTCCCTTTTTCGCTTTTGCTGAAATAATATGGCAAGAAAAAGGAAGGTTACGGCTAGGATTCCACTTAAGAGAAATCGTTGTTTGTTGGAATAGCTTTCTAATTTCAACTCCGCACTAATCCGTTCATTTTCTAGCGATTTTAATTCCAAATCCGATTGTGCTAGTTTGATGTAATTGTCCCTATTTAGTATCCTATCTTTAATATCTGTATAAGCTTTGTGATAGAATAATGCACTATCAAAAACACCCAATTCCTCCCAAGCTTCAAATCTATCCTTGGCATAATTTAGATGGGAAGGAGAGGCCTCAACGCCAATCCTACTCAATTGATGATTCATTTGAAGAAGAAAGGCTTGATCTCCTAAATATCCTAAAAACGGTTTTGAAAACAAATAGAAATTGGACTTATAAACGTCAATACTGAATAAGGACCATTGGCTTTTGTATTTTTCTTTGGCAAGGTCTCTATCGATTTTATTGGTAGCGATGGATGCTTTGAGAATCCAATATTGAGCAGATATTAATTTTTTTAAATTGAAATCATAAATAAGATCAATACCAGGATTTTCTTCAATTGAAAAAATCAAAGAGTCAAAATGATCAAGATTAATATTTTTCCCATTTAAATATTCCTCAGCTTTTGTAACTAGTTGAAAATGAGCGGTAAATACCTTGTCTAAATTTGATTCGGAATGAAGGATTATGTTTTTTTGATGATTCTTTATTTTATTTAGGATAAGCTCTTTTAAATGAGGGTTTTGGATTAACTCATAGAAGTTTAAAAGAAACTCACTTAGCCTTTGGGGATTGCTTTTCAATAAATGGAAGGAACCAATTCTTAATATATTTAAAGTACTATCAATATAGTTCGAACAATTTTTATAATCCTCCTGAACCGCAAAAGCCTTGCTTAAATCTCTATAAGCCCACAGAACTCCCATGGTGTCCTTCCGCATAGAGTAAAGTTCTGCCCCCTTTATCATATACCTTATGGCCTTATTATAATTCCCCAATTTTTCGGCAGTTAATCCACCATTAAGATAGCCACGCGAAACTTTTTGAATAGGGGTATAGTAGATTCCAGGATTTTCCAGTTGAATATGCCAAGGGTCATCCAAAAATTCATTATTCTCATAGGCATTTATGGCAACATCAAATAGTTTTTCGCAAGTTTCAAAATCTCCTTGCTGGTAATAATAATAGGTAGCAATAATGTCCGAAACCGCTACTCTTTGTAAAATGGGAATATCAGTATCGAAGACTAAATTTTTTATTTCCTCAATAGCCGGTAAATCTAGACTGTCTTGAAATTTGAAATCAAGGAGAAATGAAGTGCATAAATAATGAAGCCTAAGGGGTTTACTTGCGTTTTTTGGTAATTTCGGATGGGAAAATAATTCCTTATTATCCGAATAATAATTCACCAACAATAGTTTAATATAAGTTTCGCAACTTTCACAATTACCCTTTTTCGCCCAAACCATGGCGCTATCAGTATATACAACTAAGGCCTCCTCAAATTTATTTTTGTTATTTTGATTTTGTTCATTTTCGAGATGAAAAATATTGAGCAAATACATGCTTTTAGCACTATCTGAAAGCTCCTCGAAATTCAATTTTGCCATTCGTTTTTTGGCAGAACTAAAATTTTGATATTCTGGTTTTGATTTTTGAGCTTGAAGGGGTATTAACCCCAAAAAGAACACACTAAAAACAAGAAAAAGTTTTTTTATGGTCAAATTTGCAAGACTTTGTTTTGGTAAATCGTCAATTGTCTTTAAATATGCTATTGAAAATTAAGTATCCAACGAAAAAATAGATTTTTGGTTGCTTTGAATCGTTAAGTGAAATTTTCCTGGTGAGTTAAGCGTATTAGTTTTTGGTTTTTCCTAATATACAATAGAAGATATTTAGTCTCTAGTTGAAATCTAATCGGAACCAAAATTTTAAACCGACGTCAACCTCCTATAGCAATCATACTTCGATTTTTTGAATGCAGTTTTTCATCGCTCAATTTTTCCAAACTATCCATTCCTCCCCTGGATTTATGCTTGAATTTTAGGTTTTCTTCAATAATTGAATTTAGGTTTTTTCCTTCCCGCAAAGGTTTGAGCAAATCAGTTTCACCAGATGAAAAAAGGCAGTTTTTCAATTTGCCATTTGCTGTTAATCGCAAACGATTGCAAGAGCCACAAAAAGGATTACTCACCGAACTTATAAGGGCAAAACTTCCTTTAAATCCAGATATTTTATAATTTCTGGAGGTGTCATTTGGGGCATCTGCAATTCTCAGAATTTGCTTTTCACCATAATTTTCCTGAACAATTTTCAAAATCTCTTTTTCGCTAACAACCTTCGAATGATCCCAATTATTACCATCAAAGGGCATAAATTCTATAAACCGAATGGTTATATTCAGTTTTTCGGATAATTGAATAAAATCCCCAATTTCATTGTCATTAAAGCCTTTAATCAACACGGCATTTAACTTTACTTCAAAGCCCTCTTTTTCCAATAAGAGGATATTCTTAAAGGTTTGTTCAAACAAATCCCGGCGAGTTATATGTTTGAACTTTTGGTGGTCCAAACTATCCAAACTAACATTGATTTTTTGCAACCCTAGTTGTTTGAAATCCTCAATATATCGATCTACAAGAATGGCATTTGTTGTTATTGCTAATTCTACAGGGAGAGCAGATAAACCCGTGAGAATGCCAAGAAAATCCTTTCTTACCAAAGGCTCTCCGCCAGTAAGCCTAATTTTATTTACCCCACGTGCAACAAAAATTTTTGCGAATTCAAGAATTTCTTCGGCAGTGGCCATTTCCGATCTTGGACTTAAAGGAATCCCGTGCTCAGGCATGCAATAACTACATCTTAAATTGCATTTTTCGGTAAGTGAGATTCTTAAATAATTATGAACCCTTCCTAGATTATCTTTCCAAGCCTTCATTTAGTTATTTGGTTTTGATGGAGAATCATGTCGAGCTCCTTTTAACACCTTAAACACATGTAAAACCCCAGGGAAAATTGCATCCATAGATTCTTTTGCTCCATTTGTAGAACCGGGCAAGGCTAGAATCAAACTATTTTTTAGGGTTCCGGCTATACTTCGGGAAAGCATGGAATACGGCATTCTGTCCTGACCATAACTTCGGATGGTTTCCTCAATTCCCGGAATTCTCCTTTCAATTTTCGGCAATAAGGCCTCAGGAGTTTTGTCTCGCGAAGAAAGCCCAGTTCCACCTGTGAAAATTATTAAATCTACTTTGTTGTTACTATGCAAATCCACCTTATCCTGGATTTCTGAAATCTCATCGGGAATTATACTATAATCCTTGATTTTAATATTTAAGCCTTCTAATTTTTCAATTATTTTTTTTCCGGCCTTATCTTCTTTTTGTCCAGCACTAATTGTATCAGAACAAACGATTACCGCAGCGGTGAGCTCAGACCCAAATTCATTTTTGTAGTCGGATTTCCCGCCCCTTTTATGGATTAGTTTAATACCCTTTATTTCAATCCCTTTGTCCAGGGGTTTTAACATATCATAGATATTTAAGGCAATTACACTAGCGCCATGCATCGCTTCCACTTCCACTCCAGTTTTGTAAATGGTTTTTACGGTGATTTGTATGATAATATCCAAGCCGTCAATGTCATAAGTAATGGCAGTGGACTCAATAGGCAAAGGGTGGCAATCGGGTAGGAGGTCGGGTGTTTTTTTTACGGCCAGTAACCCAGCAGCTTTGCTCATCTCAAAAACATTTCCTTTTGGTACCAAGTCATTTTGGATAGCTGTAATGGTTTCCTTGGAACTTGTGCTTACAATGGCCTGGGCAATAGCTACACGCAGGCTATTTGATTTTGGGCTTATATCTACCATATTTTATTAAGTGTTTACTTTCCAAGTTTGACTGTCATCCTCAAAAATCTCCTTCCCAAAAATGGGAATCCTTGTTTTAATCTCTTCTACCAAAAACTCCAAAGCTTCAAAAACCACTTTTCTATGTTTGGCACTTACAAATACGAAAAGGCAAATTTCCCCAACATTTACTTTGCCCAAACTGTGGTGGATGTGCATGCAGCTGAGCTCAAATTTCTCAAAGGTTTCCTCTCTTAAATTGTAAAATTCCTTTTCGGCCATTTCTTCATAGGCGCTGTAATTAATTGCGCAAACGGTTTTGCCATTAATTTCATCAGCCCTCACCTGACCCATAAATATGGAATGAGCACCAATACTGGTTTTTGATTGATGCTTTGCAATACTTTCACCAACAAAACTGGCGGCTATTGGTCCTTCTTGAAATACTTTTTTAGCTTTCTTTTTCATTAATTTTTTGATTTATCCTCCTGAAAATGGTGGCAATAAGGCGATAACTGATTTCTCTGTTAAGTTTTGTTTAGACAAAATGATTTCCTGATCTACGGCAATTTTATATTCCAGATTTTCCATTGCTGGGTATTTTAGTGCCAAAAGCTGCGTGATTTCTTCGGTATCTCCAATTTCGCTGACCAAATTCTCTTCCTTTTTGCCTGTTATTTCGGCAATCATGCCAAAATATTTAATTTTCAAATTCATCCCTGAGTCTTTTGTATTCCTCCTTAGTATTAATGTTAAGAACCTCTTTTCCGCCCAATCCTTCAACTTCTTCAATGGATACTCTTTTAAGGAGGTTACTTATTTTAAAATCACCTTTATAAATTTGATTTTCAATGCTATTTAAAATTGCCTTATGGTAAAGACCAATAAGGGGCTGAAGTCCAAATTTGCCTTTGAGAATATGCGCTTTGAACTTAGAATTCCTCCTTGGAATTAAATGATTTAGAGTATCCGAATCTAGGGTGGGAATATCACAACTAAGAATAAAATTCCAATCCGTAGAAGAATGATTTAAAGCACTTTGCATTCCTGAAATGGGTCCGATATTTAGTCTTTGATCTTTAATTCTCTCTATTCCTAAATGGTCATAATCTTCTTTGTTTCCTACTAAATAAATCTTTTCACAAAAGTGATTCAAACAGGCATCCAAATGTTCTATAAAGCTCAAGCCTTTTAATTTTAGATTTCCTTTTGGCTGTCCCATTCTTGAGCTTTCACCTCCTACTAGAATATAGCCTGTAATGGAATCTTTCATTTTTTACAAATCAAATTTTTGAATTTCTAAATCCAACATATCCCAACATTTTTTATTTAAATCCTCAAATGCATTTATTAAAAACAAGGCGTAATCTGTAAGTTCAGTACCGCCACCGTCTTTCCCTCCAGATTGATTTATGCTTATTGGTTTGGGTGCATTTGCATTCATATCCTTAAGAAGTTTCCAGGCCTTATTATAGGACATGTTTAAATTTTTAGATGCTTTGTTTAGGGATTTGGTTTGATCCAATTCTTTCAACAATCGAAATCTCCCTTCACCCATTAAAATCCCTTTTTCGGTTTCAATCCAAATCTTACTTTTTGCTTTTAAGTTCATTTTTAGATTTTAAAGAATTTCACTTTTTCTGCTTCGGCACATTCGTATTCTTCATCACCGTCCATAAAACAAATTGCATTAGCAAAAGCAAAAGTGTGAAGCATAGAGGAATTTTGGCCTTCAAGTATTTCTAGTTTTCCATTTTCTAGTTTCGCTTTCAGAAATAGTGGACGGCTTCCTTTTTTGGTAAAAGATTTTGATAGTGGAGCTTTTTCCCATTGAATAGTATAATCTTTAAAGCCTTGCCATTTTTGAATACTTGGGAGAACAAAAATATAGAAACAACTTAGTGCAGCAGCGGGGTTTCCAGGAAGTGCAAAAACGTATTTATTTTCCTTTGTTCCAAACCAAAGAGGTTTACCCGGCTTTTGGGCAACCTTATAAAAATGGCAGTCCACCTCATTTAATTCCAAGGCTTTTTCCACAAAATCATAGTCGCCAACAGATATTCCACCAGAGATTAAAAGGTAATCACATTCCTTTAGACTCTTGGTAATGCAATCCACCGTGGACTTTAAATCATCCTTCACTTTATAGATATTCAAATCAAAAATCCCTTTTGATTTGAGGGCTGAGGCAAGCATAATTTGATTGCTCTCGTAAATTTGACCTGGCCTCAATTTAGTTCCTGCTTCCACCAACTCATTTCCTGTACTGAGAATTCCAATTTTTGGTTTGCTGAAAACCTCTATTTGAGATATTCCCAAGGAAGCCAAAAATCCTATGGAAGCAGGATTTAAGGATTCCCCCTTTTTTAAGGCGAGCTCCTCCTTTTGTATTTGTTCGGCTTGAGGGCGGATATTCGCTTTAAATTTTGGACTCTCCTTTAAATATATCAAGTCCTTTTCCCTTCTTACCTTTTCTTGAATTACAATCGAATCAGCCTGGTTTGGGACAAATGCCCCTGTAAATATTCGAATCGCTTCTCCGGGGTTCATTTGAAAGTCCTTACCGTCACCAGCTTTTTGTTCAACGATTATTTTGTATTCCAGTTTGGAATGAATCCGCAAAGCATAACCATCCATCGCCGATTGTGGGAAGGGTGGCATATCAATTTTAGAAAGTTGATCTGTAAAGCTTCTATATCCCAAAGCTTCACTTAAAAGTCTAGTTTGGGAATTATTGGAAGTTTTGGTTTTTTCCAAGCTGATTTTAATGGCCTCATTAATGGAGATCATAAAAGCGTTATTTTTTTTCAAATATAACGCTTGCGATTATTAATTCAACAAGGGCTTTTTATCCTATCCCCGAAATCAGGGATATAGATTTTTCACGGATTCTAGTGATTTACAAAAGGCTCAATACCAGCACCTTTGTTTCAACAACAAATTAAAAAAACCAACATTATGAAATTTATCGCAATTGTAATTTTAAGCCTAAGTATTTTCAACAATAAGGTTGAAGCTCAAAACATTTCCTCTAAAATAGATTTTAAAGAAGTTCCTGTTAAGGTATTGGTGGAAGATGATATGGAAGTTCTTTTATGGACCCTAAAAAAAGAAGTAAATACTAGTTTTTTCATTATTGAGAGATCTGAAGATGGTATTGTTTTTAGCGCCGTAGCAACTGTAAAAGCAAAAGGACATTCTGTTTTACCAACCAATTATAGCTTTGAATGGATTTCCAATTCTCCTTCTACAAATGCCACCTATAGAGTTGTTTTGGTAGGTATGGATGGTGTGAAAACTGTAGTGGGAATAAATACAGTGGAGAATGATATGTTCAAAAACCTAGCTTCTCAAGACACTGAGTAAACTGGTAAATATTGTAAATTTGGAAAACTCTGCACTTACTAATGTCTAACCAAAACCATATTTAAAATGAGTGATTCAACAGAAACGAAAGTGAGAACCTTGCTAATTAATCCCATTGGAAAATCAGAACCAATGGATTCCAGCCCCCCGGTAATTAGCCCAGTAAACTATTATTTTTTCTTATTTGATCTGCCAAAAGCTGAAGGGAATATTATTTTTTCAAATCCCGTTTTGGATTCGGAAGCAAATACATTAACATTTGATTTTTCCTATCAAGGAATTGACCCCGAAACAAATGCCCCCCTTGCTACCCATATGAGGTCTTTTTACAGCCAGGAAGTTAGTTCTTTAGAAAACTACACCGTAATAATCCAAGAAGTTGAAAAGGGAGGAACCAAAAAAACAAAGTCTAAAGGAGTTATTTTAACACCCCTAACGGTAGAGCTTTTTGGAACGGAAAAAGATTCTGCTGGACCTGTTCTACCTGGAGTTGATGAAATAAGATACAAGGTGTTATTGAGCAATACTATAACTACAACTCAGTATTATTTTCTAATCATAATGTCCAAAACAAAAGCTGCCGATTACATTAATAGAATGTCCTTGGAACCAGGAAGTTCAATCAATTCTGTTTCTTGTTATTATGAACCTAGACCTTCCGATTCTTCGGAAATAAACAGTGACTATGTAGCTGCCGCCGCTTTCATGGAATTGCCTTGTCCTGCAACAAATCCTGCTACTTACCCAATTGTTAATACTATTGAAGGAATTAATTCCGGACTTGAAAAAACTGTTGATTATACAGAAAATGTAATTTCACTTTAGGGTTCATTTCTTTCTATGATCCAACCGAACAAATTGATTTTTAGTTCCTTGTTTTTGCTTTTAAACTTTTTAGTAGAAGCAGAAACAAGGGATTCTACTAGTATTGATCAAAAGATCTTAAAGGCTTATTATATGCAAATGGAAGATTTGGACTCTTCCTTTTTGTTGGCTAAGGAGGTTTTGATTGATTCAAAAAACCTGAATTATTCCAAAGGAATCGGAAGCGCCTATATGCGAATGGGTTCCATTTTTAATGCACAGTCTGAAAATGATTCTGCAATTTTTTATTTACGAAAGGCCAAAAGGATAAGAATTAATACCAGGGATTTTAAAGGAGCTGCTGGGGTTTGTTATATTATGAACTATGCTTACCAGGGTCTTTCATTGGTGGATTCTTCCTTTTACACTCTTTATAAAGGATTGCGTTTAAATGAAAAAATAGAAGATAGTATAGGACTGGTAAAAACCTATAATAATCTGGGTGACCTTCATTCTGAATATTCAAGTCCAAAAAAGGCTTTTGATTATTATGAAAAGGCCAAAACCCTAGGAGGAAAACTTCAGTACCAGCAGGGATTAGCCATTTCCTATAATGGTGTTGGAAATTATTATTTTATTATCAATGATTTTGAGAATGCCTTGAAGAATTTTTTACTGGCGGATAGCCTATTTCATTATTTAAACGATGTTTTAAACAGGGCAATTTGTGCCAATAATATCGCCAATTGCTACGATCAAATGGATGATTTTAAAAAATCCCTTTTTTACCATCAAAAGGCTTTAAAGGAATATAAAAACCTCGGCTATGAAAAAGGCCAGGCTTCCAGTTTATTGAATCTTGGGGTTTTGTTTGAAAACGAAAATCAGTTTGATTCCGCCATTTATTATTACAAAGAGGTTATTCCCTTGTCCAAAAGAATTGGGGATTTGAACCTAAGAGCAAATGCCTTTGAGCAATTAGCTAAATGTTTTTCAGTGATGAATGAAAATCAGCTGGCTTACCGATTCCAAAAAAAGTATTCAGAATTAAAAGATACTTTGATAAACAAGGATAAAATATCCAGTATTTCCGAAATGCAAACGAAATACGAAACCGAAAAAAAGGAACAAGAAATAGAACTTTTAGCCGAAAAGAATAAAACAAGCCTAGCAGAGAGAAATGCCCTAATCGCAGGAAGTTTGGGTTTGATATTAGGACTTTTTGTGCTTTTGTATGCTTATTATCAAAGAAGAAAGAATGCCTTGAAAGATGCCTTAATCGCGGAACAAAAAATAAATGTTTTGCTGAACGAACAGGAACTAAAAGCCATGAATGCATTAATTGAAGGTCAAGAAGTGGAAAGAAACAGAATTGCCACTGATTTACATGATCGAATGGGAAGCATGCTTTCAACCGTGAAATTACTTTTTGGGGCCGTTGGTGAGAAAATAAAAAACACATCAGAAGAAACCACGAATCAATACAACAAAGCCACGGCGCTTTTGGATGAATCCTGCGAAGAAATTAGAAGAGTTTCTCATAATTTAAGTACGGGTATGGTGAGCAGTTTGGGTTTGGAGTCCGCTATCTCTGAACTTTGTTCCACCATTAATAGCAGTAAGGTTTTGCATTGTAAATCTTCAGTGTATGGATTGGAAAATCGATTGGAAGGAAATTTAGAAATTGGCATTTATCGTATTATACAAGAATCGGTGAACAATACCCTTAAACATGCTAAAGCCAAAAACATAAGCATTCAAATTAATTGTTTGGAAGATGAATTGAATGTTATTATTGAAGATGATGGTGTAGGATTTTCAATTGAAAAAATTAAAAAACAGGGAAAAGGAATTGGACTTCATAATTTGCAAGCAAGAGCTCAAAAACTCGGCGGAAACTATATCCTGGATTCAAAACCCGGAAGGGGAAGTACCGTAATTATTGAAATGCCATTAAAAACTGAAAACCATGGTTAAAATTAGCATAGCCGATGATCATCAAATTTTTATTGATGGTTTAAAAGCTTTATTATCAGGGATTGAGGACTTTGAAATTGTAAAGGAAGCGAATAATGGAAAAGAACTTTTGGAACAAATGGAGAGCCTAATTCCGGATATTGTTTTGATGGATATGAATATGCCTGAAATGAATGGCCTGGAAGCGAGTAAGGAAATACGTAAAAAGTATCCTGAGGTAAAAATACTCGTTCTAACCATGCATGGATCCATCGATTATATTCAGAAATTAATAAAAGCTGGTGCTCAAGGCTACCTCCTTAAAAATACTGGGAAAACAGAATTGGAAACGGCTATTCGAACATTAATTAAAGGAGAAAATTACTATAGCGATGAGGTTACGAAACGAATTATGCAAGGACTTCAAAAAAAACAAAGTCAGGATAATGATTACCAAATTGTAGAACTAACGGAAAGGGAAAAACAGGTTCTGATATTAATTGCAGACGAATTAACTACCCATGAAATTGCGGATAAACTATTTATAAGTCACCATACTGTAGAAACTCATCGAAAAAATCTAATCAGCAAATTGAATGTCAGGAATGTAAATGGTTTGGTGAAATATGCGGTACAGCAGGGATTAGTTGATTGAAATTTGGTCAATAAAAATGTTTTCTTGAAATTTGATTCAGTTTGTCGGGCATCCTAATTTTCATTTCATAATTCTGAATATGATAAAATTAAGTAGAATGCTAATTATTGGTTTGAAGTTTCATAATCTGAAACAACAAAAAACGCAGCGTTTATTTTGGATTGGCTTTTTGGTTTTAAGCCTTTCATTTTTTAGTTCTTGTGAAAAAGATGAATCCTCATCTATCACTGCCGTACAACCAATAAGTCAAAAACCCCTTGGAAAAATATTGCCATTAGGAGCCTCTCGTGTAAAGGGGGATAGACCGAATTACGAAAGCTATCGATATGAGTTATGGAAGCTTCTAGTAGATGAAAATTACGATTTTGATTTTATTGGTACGGTAAAAGATCCTGGGAATTATCCAGATTATGCAGGGCTTTTTTTTGATAAGGATCACGAGGGACATGGTGGTTGGAAAACCAGTGATATTTTGGATAATTTAACCCTTATATTGGAAGAAACTGGTGTGCCAGACATTGTTTTGCTGAGTTCCCCTGGAGGAAATGATGCCTTGCTTGGAGTCGATTACAACGAGATTTTGGCAAATATAAATTCCATAATTGACACCCTCCAAGGGATAAACCCAGAGGTGATAATCATCATTGAAAAACAAGCGCCCGCTCGTTCTACAGCAATGACTCCGGAATTAAACCAATTATTTAATAGTCTTTTGGCTGGCGTCCACAATATAGCCCTGTATCAGTCCAACTCATTTTCTAATGTGATAACGGTTGACTTGGCAACGGGTTTTAATGATAGCTTAATTCAGGACAATATTCATTACAATCAGGCAGGAGCGAAGTTTGTGGCGAATCGGTACTTTGAGGTTATTGAGGGTTTGCCTTAATATTTTTTTCTTTTTTAAATTAGAAAGAAAGAGTCAATTTTACAATGCAAGTTTTACCCATCCGATGGAAGGGGAATTGCTTTCAAATTGTTCTTTAACTTGGTCGAACACAACGCCTCCTTCGCTTGGTAGATGTTCGAGAATGTTGTGAATTGCTTTCAAATTGTTCTTTAACTTGGTCGAACACAACATCCCACACCATTAAACCATTCCATAGTTGGTTGTGAATTGCTTTCAAATTGTTCTTTAACTTGGTCGAACACAACTGGAAAGGATTAAGGAGGTACAGGCCAGCTGTTGTGAATTGCTTTCAAATTGTTCTTTAACTTGGTCGAACACAACGAATTCAACAAAGCTTCCTTGGTTTAATTCGTTGTGAATTGCTTTCAAATTGTTCTTTAACTTGGTCGAACACAACGAATAGATTATTGTCCGAGATTAAAAATATGTTGTGAATTGCTTTCAAATTGTTCTTTAACTTGGTCGAACACAACTGATGCTTTTAAATCTTTTGCAGCAAATCCGTTGTGAATTGCTTTCAAATTGTTCTTTAACTTGGTCGAACACAACCGGTAATTCAGAAAAGCATTGATGACAACCGTTGTGAATTGCTTTCAAATTGTTCTTTAACTTGGTCGAACACAACAGAACGTCAAAAATTAAGAAGTAGAACTTAGTTGTGAATTGCTTTCAAATTGTTCTTTAACTTGGTCGAACACAACTGCAAAAAGATTCTTTCGCTATTGAAATGCGTTGTGAATTGCTTTCAAATTGTTCTTTAACTTGGTCGAACACAACTGGGATGGTAGGGCCGATGTTGGTGTGAAGGTTGTGAATTGCTTTCAAATTGTTCTTTAACTTGGTCGAACACAACATTTTAATGGTTTTAAAAGGTGAATAATCAGTTGTGAATTGCTTTCAAATTGTTCTTTAACTTGGTCGAACACAACGGGAAAGAGTAATCTTGAAAATAATTTGCCGTTGTGAATTGCTTTCAAATTGTTCTTTAACTTGGTCGAACACAACATCAAAGAATCACAGTCGGAGAAATCCGGCGTTGTGAATTGCTTTCAAATTGTTCTTTAACTTGGTCGAACACAACTGTACCTCCTACGGATGAAGCTGGTGAAGTGTTGTGAATTGCTTTCAAATTGTTCTTTAACTTGGTCGAACACAACTGGCTGAAAGCCTTCCCATCACATAGCCTAGTTGTGAATTGCTTTCAAATTGTTCTTTAACTTGGTCGAACACAACTGGAGATAGATTATAAAAAAGATGTTCGCGGTTGTGAATTGCTTTCAAATTGTTCTTTAACTTGGTCGAACACAACTTCGTTGGTCGAAGACACATCA
>CAKZNE010000284.1 GCA_937129395.1 uncultured Cryomorphaceae bacterium
ATTGTTCGCTTTAAAGATATTATCCCAAAGGGGAATACTTCAGAAGGGCCTTCAAATTGCTTCTGTGGCTTTGGTTTCAGGTTTAGTAATGTCCTATACTTTAACAACTGAATTGCCAGATAGCCACAATTCTCCAGAGCGAGAAACTATGACCAAAGTGTCTCAGGTTTATGCTAAAAGTGAATTTGCAGAATTTAAAACCTATGTCAACCATTCCTGGTTTTTTTGGGCGAATAATTTTGATAGGGATAAAAATAAATACAATGAGATTACCCAGGAGAATTTGGAAAAAGCACCAGATAATTCTGTGATTATTTGGGAAAACCATTACAGCAGGAGATTGGCAGGAGATGTGGAATTGGAGTATTTTAAAGGGAAAGGTGAATATGTAGAGTTGTACAGGGAAATGTCTAGCGACAAGAAATTTTTGGCAGTGGTTTTTCTAAAAAACAAAGATTTTAAAACAGAAGATCTCACAGATTATTATGATCATTTGGCTGGAATTGAAGAGCAGTTTTCGAGTTTATATGTAAATAGAGGTCATCACCGATTAAATCGATTAAAGAACAAAAAATTAGCCTTAGAAGATTATGAGAAAGCAATGGTGGTAGATTCTTTAAATGCCGATGGTCATTACTACGCAGGTGTTATTTATTATCAAAAGAACCTTTTTCAAAAGGCCCTTGATTGTTTTAATTCTGTAAACAAATTAAATAATGAATACCAACCGGCCTTTTTTAATGCTGGGATTAGTGCGGTGAAATTGGGGCAAGATGACTTAGCTTTAAAAAAATACAATCGATTGATAGTTTTAGATCCCAAAAGATCCGACGCAAGGTATAACCGTGGAGTATTGCGCCTGAGAATGGGAAAACCAAAAGCGGCTTGTAAGGATTTGAAATTGGCCTTGGAATTAGGTGAAAAAAGAGCCAAACCGGTTTTGGATAAATACTGCAAAAACTAAAAAAAAATCCCAAGTTATTCGCTTGGGATTTTTTGTTTTAGCCATCTAGGGAGGATAGCAGTTTTCGAAGCTCCTTTATTTTTAAGGGCTTATAAACGGGTTGGTAAACAGTACTGTTGTCAATTTTTTCAAAGTAAACATAAGCCTTGCCATTTTTCACTTTATAAGCCAAAACCTTGGCCTTGTTTTTCTTTGGGATCCGCGAAATTTTATAATCCTTATCCATAGTTTTTTGAAGTGGAATAATGGTTTTCAAATCTTCAAAAACAACGATTACCCTTTTTTCATCTTCATCGGATTCTTTTACAGTTACAGGTCGGGTTTCCCATGGTTCTAGTTTAAGGAAACGGTCTATGTTTATCCAATTCAAATTACTGGTTCGGGATACATATTTGTTTATATCTTTACTGCTTAAATTCTCTGTGTTTTCTATTAAAGAATCCATTTTTAATTGCCACTTGGCTAGAACTTTAGCATAAGTCATATCTACTTTTTCCGCCATTTCTTGATAATCTGCCTCTGCCTGCAAATAAACTTCTGTATTGCGGAAATTTAGACTATCCTTTATTTGTTTCTCCTCCCAAATCGGCAATTCTTTTTTAAATGTTTTTTGATTTCTAAGAAATGCGATCAGCTGCTCTTGGTAAATTATTTTGCGCTGTTCATACTTCTCCATATTCGCATCATATTTGTCCATTCTTTGATCGTAAACCTTTTGTCGGTTTCTTTCAATTTTATTCTTATTCCACACTAAATACCATTTAATAGGTTTTTCAAGCAATTTCCCGTCAGGTCTCTTGGGTTCTCTCTGTAATCTTGGTTGAAGGGGTTTGATGGGTTTGGATTTTATGTCTCGAGAAAAGACGGGCATTTTATATTTTGGGTAAATTTTATAGGGTTTCTGCTTGTACAGTTCATCACCTGCGCTTGTTGGTGTTTCTACTTCAGTTCCATTCGTCTCCCAATCCTGACCAGAGCCCGAGGTAAAAAGCAACATTCCATTTTCCACCTGATCATTTGGAACTTCAATCCCTAAGGACTTTCCTGCCGTCAAACTGAGTTTTTCGCCACTTGTACTAAAAGCTTCAATTTTCAACATTCCACCCGTAACCAAAAGTTGATCTCCGCTAAGGGTTCCCAGATTATTTCCAATAAAATCATTGAAATCCAAAGCCTCAGTAATACTGATTTCTACATTGTCAACCAATTCGCCAGCTTCATTGGTAAAGGCATTTGCAGGGATTGTTAGTTTAGAACCTTGAAGAGCAATTATTTCCTGCCCCTTACTCGCATCTATCCGAATTTTGGTTGCGGGTGATTTTAAAGCATTTTCCAAATCTGAAATGTTTTCCAAAATAAACCTGCTTATTTTTAGTTGAACCCTACGATTCAATTTTTTTAGATTTTGTGAATCTTCAACTTCAAATGGTTTTAATTCTCCAAAAAACCGAAGGGTGAAAGATTCTTGATCCAACCCTTTGCTTATTAAGTAATCACTAACGGACTGAGCTCTTTTCTGGGAAAGCGCCTCATTGAATTTTTTACTCCCATCGTGATCCGTATGTCCGGAAAGGAAAATTTCAAAATCTGAATCGGGATCAATTTTGGAAAACAGGCTGTCTAATAAAAATTGGGACCTGGAATTTAATTGAGATTGACCGGGTTCGAAAAAAATAGAAAGTTCTTCAGTGCTCGTTTTGGCCTTGGACAAATAAAAAGAGAAAACAAGGAAAAGGCTTAGGATAATTTTGGTCATAGTTTGTTGGTTTTTGATAGGATAGTTTTATAATAACATCAATCTCAATGAGTTTAGTATTTGGTTGACTGATTTAACGCTAAATATTTTGAATTTTCAGAATCTTTTAATCGTCTTATCTTTAGCCGATCCGAAAGTGAAACATCCCGAAAAGCCTGAATACATTTAATGGAGCAAAAGCAATTTGATTTAGAAAAATATAGAGACCTCGAGCATTTGGAATTATATGCTCGCCAGGTAGTAGAAGGATTCATAACAGGATTGCATAAAAGCCCCTACCACGGATTTTCTGTGGAATTTTCCGAGCACAGAATTTACAATCCAGGAGAAAGCACCAAAAACATAGATTGGAAGCTTTACGGGCGTACAGATCGACTGTACACCAAGCGTTATGAAGAAGAAACCAACCTACGTTGCCATATTGCAATAGATACTTCCGGCAGTATGTTTTTTCCGGTAGATAGAATGTGGGATAATGTTTCGCCAAACAAAGTGCTTTTTTCGGCGATCTCCGCATTGGGAATAATGCAACTAATGCGAACGCAAAGAGATGCTGTAGGTTTAACCCTTTTCGGGGAAGCTGACTTCAAAGCTCAAGCAAAATCCACTAGACAACATCATAAGGCCATTGCGGTGGAATTAAATAAGGTTCTTCAAGGATTTGAAAAGGATAAACCAAAATCCAAAACTTCCATGGCCGAAAGTTTACATCTAATGGCCGAAAGAATCCCTCGAAGATCTTTGGTATTGCTTTTTTCAGATCTTTTTGAGATGCAAGAAAATGAAGAGGAAATATTTGACGCCCTTCAACATTTAAAATACAATAAACACGAACTGGTTTTATTCTGGACCACCGACCACAAACAAGAATTGGATTTCAGTTTTGAAGAAAGACCCTATCGTTTTGTAGATATGGAAGATGGTTCTGTTATTAAAATGAATCCAGCGGAAATTAAAAAAGCTTATAAAAAGGAAGTTCAAGCCTTTTCTGAAAGGTTAAAAATGAAATGCCTTCAATACAAAATTGATCTTGTGGAAGCAGATGTAAGCAAAGGATATTACAGTGTTTTGCAGAATTATTTGGTGAAAAGAAAGAAGATGTACTAAGAAATATATTTTTTTTGATGGAACAAAAGTGAAGTATAGCTTTCATTTTCAAGCCTTTCGAAACAAGGTGAAATCCGAATCCAATATTTTTTCCTCAATTCTTCTCAATTAGTTTGTAGGGAATAAGAATACGCTTATATTTGCGCTCCCATTTACGAAATGGACGTTGTTACTTTATTGGTCTGGTAGTTCAGTTGGTTAGAATACCTGCCTGTCACGCAGGGGGTCGCGAGTTCGAGTCTCGTCCAGACCGCCAACATTTTTAAAAATCCCGTCTTTTACTAGGTGGGATTTTTTTTTGTGCTTATTCCATAGAATAATCTGCCTGTCATCCCCAAAGCCTTGGGGACGAGTTCGAGTCTCGTCCAGACCGCCAACATTTTATTAAATCCCGTCTTTTATTAGGTATTTTTTTTGTGCTTATGTTTTACGTTTATATTATTTACAGTTTAAGTTTTGACAAGTATTACCGGGGTTATTCTGAAAATCCTCTAAGAAGGTTGGAACAGCATAATAGGGGAGAGAGTAATTATACAAAAAGTTTTGGCCCATGGTCGTTGGTTTTTGTTCAATCTTTTGAATTAAAAAAGGATGCCCTAAAACGAGAGAAGGTTTTAAAAAAATACAGCAAATCGCAAATTGTGAGATTGATGAATACTCCCTTAAATGAACTTTTATAGAATAATCTGCCGGTCATCCCCAAAGCCTTGGGGACGAGTTCGAGTCTCGTCCAGACCGCCAACAAATCTAATCCCATCTTTTATTAAATGAGATTTTTTTTGTCTATAAATAAATTACCGGAAATTAGGAATACCTGGCTTTAAACCAAAAAGCTTTGAGGATATTCTGGGTCTTTATCAATCCCTTCTTCTAAGGGTTATTGCAATTAGCATTGGTTCCTATGTCTTTTGCCAAACTAATCTTTTCCAAAACGTTATTTATACGTTTAAATCTACGTTTTGAATTGTTGAAAGGAAATTAACTTCTCATTTTTTTGACCATTAGAAATTGCTTGGATTTCTTTTAGTAAGCTTTGTGTATTAGGTGTCAGATGGTTGCGCTACAAAATAAATTCTAGGTATTATATAATCATTTTTAAATCTAATAAATGCTCTAGATTTGTGGTCAACCCAAAGTGCAGATATATACCACTGTGGTATATACACGCATGTTACCCAACATTTGAAAACCGTCACGAAAAACAACCTCGAACTGAATTTAAAAGAAGCCACTTCTACTCTATTAGAAATGGCAAGAAATTCTTGTTGGAATAAAATTTCAGATAATACGAGTTATATAATTTCGGAAATAGTAATTGACGAGCGGAATATTTTTGACAAACGAATTGAACGGAAAAAAGTGAACGATAAGAAAAAACCAAAATCGCTTGAGCAAATAACAGCTGAATTACGAAACATTTATGAAAATCTATACGATATAAACCTGTACATAAATAAAAGTGAAAAGGAAAGCACCATAATTGAAATTCAGTACTATCCGAAATCATCACTCGAATCCGATTTTTATGAAACTGTCAAAAGCAATGAACCAATGTTACATATGAAAATTGGAGTTCCGCCTTATGTGAATAACAAAACAAAGAAATATGATGTGAATTGGGAATTAGGCGGAATTCGATACGAATGGAATACTATTTGGAATCGGCTGAAATTCAAATGGAAATATAGAAACCGAATAAAAAACGTTGGGTAATGTTCTGGAAAAGAAAAAAAAATAAATCAGCGGAATTTAAATGTTCTGAATGTGGAATAGTTCATTCAGAATGGCCTGCTTTGACTTTTAAATCGCCTGCGAATTACGATTTCTTGTCTGATAAAGAGAAAACCGAGCTTGGAAAATTGGATTCTGACTTTTGCGAAATTCATTACGAAGACCAAATTGACCGATTTATAAGAGTAACTTTAACACAAAAAGTGAATGATACTTGTGAAAATTTGGATTACGGACTTTGGGTTTCGTTAAGTGAAAAAAGTTATTTAGACTATAAAGAAAATTACAATAATCCGAATCACGAAACTGGATATTTTGGTTGGCTATGTAGCAATATTCCTGAATATGGAGACACATCTTCAATTCCTTGTGATGTAATGACAAAAAGTGGAAATTACAGACCTAAAATTTTTCCTCACGAAGATTTTGACCATCCTTTTGTTCGAGATTATTATGATGGAATTTTAAAAACAGAAGCGGAAAACAGAATAAACGAAATGATAAAAAACGTTGGGTAATAACCAAGTTTCCGTTTCGCCAATAAACCAAAAATGGAAATTTTGTTGACGAATCCGGAGCTGCGGATGACTCGATATCTACTTATGGGGAAAACGATTTTTTGAGTGCTATTTCGGGAGAAATATTTTTCATTGAACTAAATTTCGGGATGCTTTGGTGTCCCTTTTTTATGCTTTAATCTTTTAATCTATTGCTTTTAACTGGCTGTTTATTGGGTTTTTAATTTTTGACAGAAGTATAAATAGCCTTCAATAGCCTCTACCGAGAGTTTTTCAGGACTTCGGTTTTGGTTCAAAGCCAAATGTGCCAAGCATCGCAAGTAATTGTTAAGGGTACTAGCCGCTTTTCCATTTATAGAAAAACTTTGGGTTAACTTGGTTTGGAGGTGGCTAAAACCATCCACTTGGGCATAGGCTTGCTCAACAAGCGTTGGTGATTTTTTTTTAAACATCGGATAAGTTTTTAATTTTACCTCAAGCTAAGTATTTCTGCTATTTTTACACAAAACGGAAAGCTTCCGACTGAAAGGAGGATTCGTTCAACATCGGCTAAAAAAAAACATGCTCGTTTGACCGTTAACGATAACGGTTTATCTTTCAAACCAAATTCATCTTGGCGATGAAATGATTGGATTAACAGCCGCAGGTTTCTTAGCCAAGCCCGTTATGTGCAAGTGAAAAAAAATACTCGTCCAATTTTCGGTTGCTGACTAAATTTCATCCTCGTTACTTTGCATCATAGTAAAAACAAATGGAATTCAAAGACTTACACAATCAAGAAAAACCCTTATTAATCGGAAATGTTTGGGACGTTCCAAGTGCAAAAACTGCCGAAAAACTAAATTTTCAAGCTATTGGAACATCAAGTTCTGCAATTGCTTCAATTTTGGGATATAATGATGGCGAAGAAATGGAATTTTTGGAATTGGAATATTTTGTAAAACGAATTGCCCTAAACTCAAAATTACCTTTATCAGTTGATTTGGAATCGGGTTACAGTCGAGAGCCAAAAGAAATATTTAATCATATAAAAAGACTGGCAAAATTAGGTGTTGTTGGAATTAATATCGAAGACAGTGTTGTTAACGAAAAACGAGAATTATTAGATGCTAATAGTTTTGCAATAACACTTAAAGAAATCAAAGGGCTTTTAGAAAAAGAGAATATAAATATTTTTCTAAATGTGCGAACCGATACTTTCATTCTTCTTAAAGAAAATAGAATAGAAGAAACAAAAAAACGAATTGAACTATACGAAAAGGCTGGTGCAAATGGAATTTTTTTGCCTTGCATTGAAAGTAAACCAGATATTCAAGAAATAATAAACCATACTTCTTTACCAATAAATGTAATGTGTATGTCTAATCTTCCAAATTTTGAAGTCTTGAAAAATTTAGGTGTTAAACGAATAAGTATGGGTAACTTTATTTTCGATAAAATGTATAATCAATTTGAGGAAACATCTCAAAATGTGCTAAAACAGCAATCATTTAATTCAATATTTTAGGATGTTGATTACCGAAAACAAAAAGAAAGAAACATTTTATAAAGCTCTGTTAGATAGAAAACAGAGCTTTGTTGGTATTTTCTTTGTAGGAGTTAAGACCACTTCGGTTTTTTGCATTGCTACTTGTAGAGCAAGAAAACCCAAATTTAAAAATGTAGAGTTCTATACAACATTCAAAGAGGCTTTAGACAATGGATACAGACCTTGTAAAATATGTAAACCAACAGAAAATGCTAACCAAGCACCTGAACAAGTTGAAAAAGCAATTAAATTAGTCAAAGAAAATCCTAAAGAAAAAATAACGGACTATCAGTTAAGACAAATAGAAATTAGTCCAGAGGTTGTTCGTAGATGGTTCAAAATAAATTACGGTATGACTTTTCAATCATATCAGCGAATGTATAGAATTAATAATGCTCTTTTAGAATTAAAGAAAGGTAAAAACACAACAAATACAGCTTTTGATAATGGTTACGAATCATTAAGCGGTTTTGGTTATACTTTTAAAAAATTGGTTGGAAAATCACCTTCACAGAGTAAAAACAAAGATATTATTCTAATAAACCGACTTACAACACCTTTAGGGCCAATGTTTATTTGCGCAACTGACAATGGAATTTGTTTATTAGAATTTGTTGATAGACGAATGCTCGAAACTGAATTTAAAGATTTACAAAGATTATTAAACGCAAATATAATTTCGGGTGAGAATGAACATATCAAACAAGCAAAAATAGAAATTAAAGAATATTTTGAGGACAACAGAAAAATCTTTGATGTAAAACTTGAAACGCCAGGAACTGAATTTCAAAATCAAGTTTGGAAATGTTTACAAAAGATAGAATATGGTAAAACTTCAACGTACCAAAAACAAGCAAAAAACATTAATAATCCAAAAGCAATTAGAGCAGTTGCTTCTGCAAATGGTTATAATCGAATTTCAATAATTGTACCTTGCCATAGAGTAATCGGAAAAGACGGAAAAATGACAGGTTATGGCGGTGGAATTGAAAGAAAAAAATGGTTAATAGAACACGAAAAGAGCAACACCTGCACATAATAACACCGAATATAATTTATTGCTGACTTTTCACCTACTTACGAAAGTTTTCTTGGGCTTTATTGGTTGGTAATTGTTTGCTAAAATAGTTGCTTGAAACACGCAAAAAACCATATACAAATACGTTAATATTTATTAAAAATATAACATAAACAAAATGAGAAAAAAATTAACAATTAACAGACAAATCTCAAAAATTACTTTGGGACTATTTATTATTACGACTACGATACTATCCTCTTGTGATGGAACAAAAAAAGTAAATAAAATAGATATGAAATCCGAGGAAAGCACTAAAGATGAAGTTTGGAGTAATACGACTAAAGGCTTAAAGCTAATTGAATTGAATTCTGAAAAGACAAGACAAACCTACACAGTGGGCATTTGGCTACCTGAAAGTTATGAAACATCAAAAGATAAAACATATCCTGTTATATATCAATTAGATGGCGAAGGGTCTCTTAATACTTCTATTGAAACTGTAAGAGGTCAGTCTGTGTCTGGAGATTTAGAGGAGGTAATAATTGTTGGGGTATATAATTATGGTGCAAAAAGTAGGTGGTTTGATTTTACCCCTACTAAAGCAGATAAATTTACTCAAACATTAGAGGTAACAGCAAGGGATTTTCCAACTGGTGGTTCGGAACAATTTTATGCATTTATTGTAAGTGAACTGATGCCGAAAATTAATACAGAATATAGAACGGATAACAAGAAAAATGTATTATATGGACATTCGTTAGGAGGTCTTTTTTGTCTGTCAACTTTGCAAAAAGAAAGCAGTCCGTTTACACATTACCTTATCAGTAGTCCTTCAATTTGGTGGAATGACAGAGAAATATTTGAAAATCCATTACCAAAAAGAGCATTTGAACCTGTCGTTTACTTGACTGTTGGAGAAATGGAGCAAATCCCAACTAATCTTCCTGCGGAAATCATTAAACTTTTTCCTAAAGAAGTGATAATAAATGATGGAAATGCAAGAATGACAGAAGGGATTACAGATGCTTATGACTATTTAAAGGCACAAAAAAATGTGGAAGTATATGCCCATATAGAAGAAGGGGAGGTTCATATGTCTTCAAATATTCCAAGTTTTTCAAGAGGAATAAGAACCCTACTTAACGGAAACAATAGAGATGAATTGAGAAGAAGATCTTCAGAACGTCCGACACTTCCTTGGTAAATGATTTTATTTAACATTCTTTCTATGGCAAATTATGCATAAAGTAAAAACCCTCAGGAGGAAGAAGACAA
>CAKZNE010000285.1 GCA_937129395.1 uncultured Cryomorphaceae bacterium
GATGACCAAAGCACGGCGTGGTGAAGATGAAGAGGCAGAGTGAGCCATGATCAGAATACCTCTTGGGCGGCAGGGGTGAGGGTGTAATTGTCAGCGTCGAACGTTTTCAACAGCCGTTGCATTTCCAGGGTGCTCCAGGGGAAGCCGACGCTGTTCAAGCTGTTCTTGTCCAGGTAGTAACTGGAGCAGCCGCCGGTGTTCCAGACCGTGCCCTGCAGGTCTTTCTGGACCTTGCGGTTGTACTGCTGCTGCACCTCGGCTTTCACTTCAATGCGGTCCAGCTGCTGTTCGCGCATGGTTGTCAGGGTGCTGACGATGTAGTTGATCTGCGCTTCGATAACGATAAACGCGGAATTGTGGCCGATGCCCAGGTTGGGGCCGAGCACCATGAAGGCATTGGGCAGGCCATTGATGGTGGTGCCCCGGTAGGCCTGCATGCCGTCTTCCCACATCTGGCTGAGCGACTCGCCGGCATCATTGAAAATATATTTGTAATCTTCGCTGGAAATGGTTGGATAAACTGGCACATTTACGGCACCAACTTGAAGGGTTCCCATATCCATAACATTCCATTCAAATCTATTGGTGGAGGAGATTAATGCAATTTTTTCTTGTGGCTTTACACCCATTCTGAGTAAACCTCTGGAAATACAGTTTGCTTTATCTACAAACTCTTGAGTAGATACGGGTGTCCAAACCCCATTGATCTTATTGACCAGAGCATCCTTTAACGGCTTGGAGTTTAGTTGATTATAAACAAAATCGAAAAGTCTAGTGGGTTTTGTTCCTCTCATATAATTATTTCTCTAAAAAAACAGGATACTAATATACAAATCAAGTAGATGTAAATGCTTTTATCTTTTGCTATTCGCTTTCAATCTATTTGGTTTTCTGGTAAACAAGCTTACCTCCTATATAGGTGTTGATGATTTTTGTATCCAAAATTTCATCATCTGTGCAATTCAGCCAGTCTTTATCCATTATTACAAAATCGGCCAATTTTCCAGGTTCAAGGCTTCCTTTTTCCTTTTCCTCAAAATTTGAATAGGCAGCCCAAATTGTCATTCCTTTAAGGGCTTCTTCTCTGCTTAATGCATCTTTAAACTGGAAACCTCCATCTGGAAACCCATCCCAATCTTTTCGAATTGTGGCTGCGTAAAATGTTTTAATAGTTGAAATATCTTCAATGGGAAAATCAGTTCCCAAGGCAATTTTTCCAAATTGATCTAAAAGTCTTTTATAAGCGTAAGCGTCCTTTACCCTTTGTTCTCCAAGCCTTTCTCCAGCCCAATACATATCAGATGTAGCATGGGTTGGTTGAACGCTCGGCATGACCTCAAATCTTTTAAAAAGTTCAAAATCACTTTCCGTTAAAACTTGGGCATGTTCTATTCTCCATCTTTTTCCCTTCCCATATTTACCATAAATCCCAAGCATGGTTCTGTTGGCAGAATCTCCAATTGCATGAGTATTCATTTGCCAGCCACTATTCGCCATCTTCTCAGCAGAACTATTAAAATGTTCTTGGGAGCTCAATAAAAAACCCTGAGAATCTGGCTTATCCGAATAAGGATGACTTAAACAAGCTCCTCTTGAACCCAAGGCCCCATCGGCGTAAAACTTAAAACTCCTAACATTAAGCATCTCTGTTTTTATTTTTCCGTTTTTCAAATAATATTCTTGAAATTCTGGCTTATCGCTTACCATGGCATACAGCCTCATTTTCAAAAAATTAGCTTCTTGCAAACTGTCTATAAGGTCTATAGATTCTCTGTCTAGACCAGCATCGTCTAAAGTTGTGAGCCCATAGGCGAAGCAGTTTTTCTGGGCTTGGTCAATCACATCCACCAAAACATTCCTCTTCATTTTTGGGAACTCAACCAAATCCACGGCATTGTCGATTAGAATTCCAGTGAGCTTTCCATTTTCATCTTTTTCAATCAAACCACCCAAAATCGCAGTGTCTTTCAAACCAACAAAATCAATAGCCGCTTGATTAATTAGTATGGCATGTCCGTCTACCCTAGTAATTAAAACGGGAACATCCGGAAACAATTCATCTAATTCGAATTTGTTTGGAAATTCTTTTAACTCCCAATCATTCTGATCCCAACCTCTTCCTGTAATAAATTGAAGATCTTCCTTTTTCTGAAATTCTACGATGCGATTTACCACCTCGCTAAATGATTTTGTTCCAAAGAGATTTACTGATTTCATACTTTTTGCATAGCTCAAAAAATGACAGTGGGCATCTATTAAACCAGGATAAACAAAAAGCCCATTGGCATCTATAGATTTAAGGGTTTTGTATTTTTTAATAATCTCTTGAGTCGTACCTAGCTCTACAATATTTCCATCTTTAATAGCCATGGCTTCCACTTTGGCGAAATTGGAATCCACCGTATAAATATTGGCATTATAAACTAGTAGATCTACTTTTTCTTTATGTTGACAACCAAAAAGGGCCAAGGACAAAAGCAGAATAAGAATATTATTTAATTTCATTTTGGCAATTTAAGGGGGCAAGAACGCAAAACATCTTCAAATGGAAATGAAAATCATAAAAAAACCCTTGATTCAATTCAGAATCAAGGGTTTTAATTTTTCAATACAATTAATTATTTCAAGGATCCGACCATATCTTCTGGTCTTACCCAAGCATCAAACTCTTCATTAGTAAGGTAGCCTAGGTTCACTGCCTCTTCTTTTAGAGTCGTTCCATTTTCATGTGCTGTTTTCGCAATTTTTGCTGCTTTTTCATAACCGATTTTTGGATTTAAAGCGGTAACCAACATCAAGGAATTATCTAAATGCCTTTTAATAACATCAGTATTAGGCTCAATTCCTTCAGCACAATGATCGTTGAAACTTTCGCAGGCATCCCCAATTAATCTGGCGGATTGCAAAACGTTATAGGCCATTACTGGTTTAAAAACATTCAATTCATAATGTCCATTGGACCCTCCAACGGTTACAGTAACATCATTCCCCATTACCTGTGCGCAAACCATAGTCATGGCCTCACATTGAGTTGGATTTACTTTTCCTGGCATAATAGAAGATCCTGGCTCGTTAGCCGGAATACTAATTTCTCCAATTCCACTTCTTGGTCCAGAAGCCAGCAATCTTATATCATTGGCAATTTTCATTAGGGAAACCGACATTTGCTTTAAAGCACCATGGGTTTCCACTAAAGCATCGTGTGCCGCTAAGGCTTCAAATTTGTTGGCTGCTGTTACAAAAGGCAAACCGGTAAAATCTGCTATTTTTTGGGCCACCTTTACAGAATAACCTTCTGGCGTATTGATTCCAGTTCCTACTGCTGTCCCTCCCAATGCCAATTCGGAAAGATGATCCAAAGTATTGTTTAAGGCTTTCAATCCATGGTTTAATTGGGAAACATAGCCACTAAATTCCTGACCTAAAGTTAAAGGAGTAGCATCCATCAGGTGGGTTCTACCAATCTTTACTACATTTTTAAATTTCTCTGATTTTGCAGCTAGGGTATCTCTCAATTTTTCCACACCCGGTATGGTCGTTTCTACTATCCTTTTATAGCAGGCAATATGCATCCCTGTTGGGTAGGTATCATTGGAGGACTGACTTTTATTCACATCGTCATTTGGGTGAATTTTCCGAACTCCTTCTCCTAATTTATTCCCATCCAAAACGTGAGCTCTGTTTGCAATTACCTCATTGCAATTCATATTACTTTGAGTTCCAGATCCTGTTTGCCAAATCACTAAAGGAAATTGATCATCATGCATTCCTGTTAGGATTTCGTCGCAAGCCTTGGAGATTAAATCTCTTTTTTCTTCTGATAAAACCCCTAGTTCGCAGTTGGTATGGGCAGCCGCTTTTTTAAGGTAGGCAAAACCGTGAACTACCTCAATGGGCATACTCGCTTCTGGCCCGATTTTAAAATTGTTTCTACTTCTTTCCGTTTGAGCTCCCCAGTATTTATCTGCAGGAACTTGTACGTCGCCCATGGTATCTTTTTCAATTCTGTAATCCATATAACTAAATGATTAATTCTTTAAATATATAAGGTAGAAATCCCTGAGGCTAGAAAAATACTAGCTAAAAACAGCACAAGGAATATAATGGTGTATTTATTTTTTGTCAATCCCTTTCCAAGGAAATAAAGGAAACTTGTGGCGATCATCATAAATGCTCCAGCGGCCATTAGGGCCCAAGCGCCAATTTTATTTATTCGGTACCAATCTTCTGGGGATTTTTGAGATTCTGGAATTCTTAGTCCAAAAAAATCGTTGGGTTCCACCATTTCATTTAATAAAGGAATGGCCATTCCAATAAAAAGTAATCCGCAGATTAGGCTGAGAAAAAATATGTTTCGTTTTAATTTCATTTTGAGATGGCAAATGTAATTCAACCATCATAAAAAAGTATTAATTGAGAGAAAGAATCCTTTTGTTTGGATAAGGATTTTTAAATTGGTCTGCTTAAAATCAAAAACATGAAACAATTTAAAATTCTCAGTCCCCTTTTTCTATTTGGATTAATGTCATGCCAAGTAACCTCAACAGACACACCACCCCAAGAGCGCTATAAAACTATTTTGATTGCCGCAGATGGTGTGGTAGATATAGAGCCCAATATGGCCAGTTTTTCTGTGGGTATTAGTTCGGAGAAAAAGAAAATGGCAGACTCTAGGCAGTTATTGGCGGAAAGACAAAAAGTGTTGTTGGGTATTCTAGAGGAATTTGGAATTGCAGATAGCGATATTCAAACAGGTTATATCAGTTTTAGAAAAAACTATAAATGGGTAAATAACTCTAAAATTTTTATTGGCTATATAAGTAGCTTAAGCACTTCAATTACCTTAAAGGACATTTCCAAAATCGATGATCTTTATGCCCGACTGTTTGAGGTAGAGTATTTAAACCCAAGCAGTATTTCTTTTTCCCATAGTGATATGGAATCCATAAGAGAAGAAGCTTATCAGGCCGCTTTGAAAAACGCCAATTCTACGGTAGATAAAATAATGGAGGAATTGGATGAGTCGGAAAAAGAGATTTTGAGAATTGGGAATGCCGGTTTACCACAGATGGGAGGAGTCGGTTTTGCTATCGAGCAAAAAAATGAATTACGGGGAAATGTTAGAAAATCAAAAATTCAAATCTCCAATGGAACTTTACAAGTCAGTAAAAACCTAAGTGTGGAATACAAAATCTACTAGGCTAATAAAAAGTTGGGCAATCTCTTTTTTAAAAACAAAATTGCTGTAAATTAGCCGCATAAAATAGATAAAGATGTTTACTCAAGTTTTAGGATTCTTCATTTTCGTATTCATATTCGGTATGGGATTTAGTATGTTAATCTTTTTAGGCCTTTTCGTAGGATACTGGCTTACCTTAATAGGAATTGAATCTATTAGCCCAAAGTTGGCTCACAAAATGATTGGATATAAAGGAGAAGAATAAAACTCTCCTTCTAATAATATTTCAAAAGCCTTGCTGAAAAGTGAGGCTTTTTTGTTTTTAGGATTTTGGGGATGATGGTAATTGGTCCATTTCCCTTTAAGATTTAGGGCATTATTTTTTTTTTTTTAAAGTTTTAGGACTTGGTCTTGGCTAATTTTAAAAAAGGGGCCAAACGTGGTCTTAATTCACTAAAAAGCATAACAATTAGTGAATATAATCACGTAATTGCTATATTTGAATAAATCTTTAAGTGATGTTTGAAAGGTTAATATCAAATAAATTGGAGGATAAAATTGGGAAAGGCAAAGCCATTATTCTCATTGGCCCTAGACAGGTAGGAAAAACTACTTTGATTCGAAACCTAATTGAAAATAAAAAACACCTTTTCCTTGATGCTGATGACCCTACGGTAAGGAGCCTATTGAGTAATCCAAATACAGAACAATTAAAAAGCATTCTCGGTTCTCATAAAATTGTATTCATCGATGAAGCGCAAAGAATATCTGGGATAGGAATAAGCCTCAAAATAATCACTGATCAGTTCAAAGATGTACAATTAATTGTAAGTGGATCATCCTCTTTTGATTTAGCTCGAGAGCTTAATGAGCCTTTAACGGGTAGGAAATGGGAATACGAATTATTTCCAATAAGTTGGGAAGAGTTTGAAAACAAACATGGGTATCTTGTTTCAGAACAGCAAATTGAGAATCGAATGTTATATGGTTTTTACCCGGATGTAATAAACAATCCTGGTGAGGAAAAAGAAATCCTTAAGCAATTG
>CAKZNE010000286.1 GCA_937129395.1 uncultured Cryomorphaceae bacterium
GTATATCCTGATGTAACATTAGAATCTACTAATACTTCTCAAGCTGGATCTAGGTTTATGTATTCTTCAGAAGTACAGCAACTAGGTCAGTTAGGAACTAATTTTAGTGCAGGTATATCATATAACTTTTAAATAAATAATTTCAAATTAAATTTTAAGTTAGTTATTTGAAAAAAGTCAGAGTCTTAACGATTCTGGCTTTTTAAAATTTATTTCAAAAAAAAAGAGTATAATTCAAAAATAAAACGCTTCTAATATTAAGAAAGATTAATAAAAAATATAGTTAAGCTTTTTTTTATCCCCCTAAAAAAGATTGATTATAATAAAAAAGCCAAAATCTAATTAGATTTTGGCTTTTACTATTTTATATTAAAAATGGTTATTCATTAGAAAGTTTACCTGAGCATGCTGTTGTACAAATTAATGATACGCACCCGACTTTAGTTATCCCTGAGCTGATCCGTCAGTTGGTAGCAAATGGTATTGATATTGATAGAGCTATAGAGCTTGTTAGTAAAACTACTGCTTATACAAACCATACTATTTTAGCTGAAGCTTTAGAGAAAGCTTCAGGCATTGGTTACCCATTGGTTGTGCGCCCGTCCTATGTTTTAGGTGGACAAGGGATGAAAATTGTAATTAACCAAGATGAATTGGAGCATCATGTTGTTGAGCTTTTCAAAACTTTTCCTGGAAATAGAATATTACTAGATCATTATTTGGATGGTGCCATTGAAGCCGAAGCAGATGCAATCTGTGATGGTGAAGATGTATATATCTTGGGAATAATGGAGCATATTGAACCATGTGGTATTCACTCAGGGGATAGCAATGCTACACTTCCTCCTTTTAATTTAGGGGATTTAGTGATGCAGCAAATTGAAGATCATACTCGAAAAATTGCAATGGAACTGAATACGGTCGGCCTTATCAATATCCAATTTGCCGTAAAGGATGATCTGGTTTATATTATTGAAGCCAACCCAAGAGCATCGCGTACTGTTCCTTTTATTGCAAAGGCTTACAAGGAGCCTTATGTTAATTATGCTACAAAAGTGATGTTGGGTAAAAACAAATTGAAAGATTTTAAGTTTAACCCCCAAAGAAAAGGTTGGGCTATTAAACAACCTGTGTTTTCTTTTAACAAATTCCATAAAGTGAATAAGTCACTTGGGCCAGAAATGAAATCGACTGGTGAGAAAATTTATTTCATTGACAGCTTAAGGGATCCTGTTTTTAAGAAAATATATGCAGAAAGAAACTTATATTTAAGCAAATAATTGAAATCGTGAAATTTTTACTATTCGGACTTTTCGTCTATCTTCTTTATACTATACTGAAATACAGGTTTTTAAAGCCGTTTCGTGAGGGTTATGCAAACGCTTCAAGGCAACAAAACCAACAAAGACAGAATAATTACCAAAACCAAAAACGTAAAAGTGAGGGAGAGGTAAGTATAGATTTTCGTCCATCCAAAGGAAAAACCAATGATAATGGAATTGGCGAATACGTAGATTATGAAGAAGTAGATTGATTTTTTTTTCCAGATTCAAGGTTAGGAATTGATAAAATAAAAATAATGTGAACGGATTTCAGAGCTTTATCTGAAATCCGTTTTTTATTAGAAATGGGTTTAGTAAATTTCGGAACCTATTGCAACAAAAGTATTGAGCCCAAACTCTTATTAATTAGCTAAACAATAGCCCATTTATGAGCCTTTTAAAAAATAAAGAATTCCAATTAAAAGCATTGGCAATAGCCATTTTTGCCCTTTGCTCCATTTTAATCTCTTATCCTTCCGTTCAAGGTAAAATCTTGAATCAACATGATATTAAAATGTCGAGGGGTAATAGTACCGAGATTAATGAGTATAGAGAGAATGGAAGGCAAATACTGTGGACAAATGCCCTATTTTCTGGGATGCCTGCAAATTTGATAAGTGTAAAATACGATAGTGAACTGGTAAAGTACATTCCCATTTCCTTTATGTTTTTGCCTAAGCCCATTAATGTGATTTTCTTATTAATGGTCGGTTTTTATATTTTGCTCTTAAGTTTAAAAGTAAAAACACGAATTGCCATTATTGGAGGTTTAGCCTATGGTCTCAGTTCCTATTATCTTATTTATTTGGTTGCTGGGCATAATACAAAGGTTCATGCCTTAGCTTATTTACCAGGTATCCTTGCCGGGATGATTTGGCTTTACCGCGATAAAAAAGTGTTTTTAGGATTGGGAATTTTCACCTTGTTTTTTGCATTAGAAATTCAAGCAAGACATCCCCAGATGCTCTATTATATGTTATTCACATTGGCCTTTTATTTCATTTATCAATTAATTGAATACATCCGGAAAAAAGAAATAATTACATTCTTAAAACTTACCCTTTTCGCAGGGATTGCTTTAACAGTAAGCATAGCCTCGAGTTATGCCTATTTGAGCAATACCATGGGTTATGGTGAGAAATCTATTAGAGGAAAATCTGAACTTTCTGTTGGAGTTGACAATAAAACGGAATCCGGTTTGGATGAGGCCTACATTACCAATTGGAGTTATGGTATTTCTGAAAGTATGTCCTTGCTAATACCAAATTGGAAAGGGGGAGAAACAAAAGCAATCGGAGCGGATAGTAAAGCACTAGATGAAGTTACGGATAGAAATTTTAAACAATCTATTGCTGGGCAAAACCAATATTGGGGGCAGCAACCCATAATTTCAGGACCAGCCTATGCTGGCGCAATAATATTTTTCTTGGCATTTTTAGGATTATTCTTTGTGGATAGGAAAATAAAATATGTGCTATTAGCAGGAATTCTTTTTTCACTAGCGCTGGCATGGGGAAAAAATTTCCCTACAATGACAGATTGGTTTATAGATAACTTTCCTTATTACAGCAAGTTCAGAGCGGTTTCTTCTTTTATAGTTATTCCCCTTCTTTTAATTCCAGCATTGGCGATGCTTAGCCTTAACAAATTGGCAATGGATAATATTTGGACCGGAGAAACAAAGTTGTTTGGAAAAGTTTACCCGAATAAAAAAGTGATTTGGTCTGGGTTTGGATTTGTAGCCGGATTTTGTTTGCTCGCTTATGTTGCACCAGGCGTGGTTAATTCCTTCCTCTCTAACAATGAATCTGTAACCCTTGGAGAAAATTTGAAAAATGCAGGTTTAAATGATCAACAATCAAATACCTACATACTTTCTCTTGAAAATGTAAGGAAGGAAATTTTTAAAGCTGATGTTTTAAGAACCTTAGGATTTTTGGCGCTTGCAGGAATTTTATTATGGTTTTATTCAAAGGGAAAATTAAGTCAGAAGGTGTTTGTTACCCTTATGGGCTTTTTTATTTTTATTGATGCTTTTACCATAGATAGAAGGTATATGAATGAAGATAAATTTATCAATACCAAGTCGATTGAAAAAAATTACGGCATATTGCCCACAGCCGCAGATCGGCAGATTCTTCAAGATCTGGATCCTCACTATAGAGTTTTAAATCTTACTGTTTCGCCCTTTAATGATGCAACAACTTCTTATTTGCATAAGTCTATTGGAGGTTATCATGGAGCAAAAATGAAGATTTACCAGGATTTAATTGAAAATCAAATTAGCCCAGACTTAACCAAGATCCAGCAGGGTTTTAAAGCACAGATGTCGCCAAACCAGGTTTTTGCATCTACAAATGCCTTAAATATGTTAAATGCGAAATACCTAATTGTAAGCGCTAATCAGGCAATTCGCAATCCATCTGCCCTGGGAAATTCTTGGTTTGTAAATCAACTTAAATCTGTAGCCACTGCAGATGAGGAAATTAGTATGATTGGACAAATAGATCCAGCAAATGAGGTTTTAATTCGCGATGAATTCGCAGGTGATTTAAACTCCTATTCCTTCGGAAAAGATTCGGCTTCAAGTGTTCGTTTAACATCCTACGACCCTGAGTTATTGGTTTACGAATCGAATAATTCTAAAGCTGGTTTGGCTGTTTTTTCAGAGGTGTATTATCCTGAAAACTGGAAGGCCTATATTGATAATGAAGAGCAAGAAATTATTCGTGCGAATTACGCTTTAAGGGCGCTAAAGGTTCCAGCTGGAAAACATAAAATTGAATTTAAGTATGTGGATGCAAAATATTCTTCCTCATCTTCAATTTCTTTGTTAGGTTCCCTCTTGGTGCTCATTGGCGCACCATTGTTCTTGTTTTTATCCTATAAGAAGGAAAGAAACTAAATGTCAAAAAAAATAGTATTATTCACCTATTATTGGCCTCCTTCCGCTGGACCAGGAGTGCAACGATGGCTAAAATTCTGTAAGTTTTTAGGTCAGATGGATTATGATATTACTGTTATTACTCCCGAAAATCCAAGTGCTTCCAATTTTGACGCCTCTTTGGAGAACGAAATTCCAAATGAATTAAGGCTTATAAAAACTAAGAGCTTTGAGCCCTTTGAAATCTATAAAATCTTAAAAGGAAACAAACGGAAGGAAAATATAGGAGTTGGGGGGATAGGTCTTTTCGATAATCCTTCCTTTAAACAGAGAACCTTTAATTATATCAGGGCAAATTATTTTATTCCAGACGCGCGAAAAGGATGGAACAGCTATGCCCTTAAAGCCGCCTCAGAAATCTTAAAATCTGAAAAATTTGATGCCATTATTACAACAGGCCCGCCCCAAAGCACTCACCTTATTGGGTATAAATTAAAAAAGAAGTTTAATATCCCTTGGCTGGCAGATTTTAGAGATCCTTGGGTGAATGTTTTTTATAATAAGCTATTTCCTAGAACAGCTTCTTCCATCCAAAAAGATCAAGCTTTGGAAGATTTGGTTTTAAAAAATGCGGATACCACATTGGTAGTTAGCCCAGGCTTAAAGGCAGAATTTGAGGATAGAGCAAAAAATATTGAAGTAATTTATAATGGTTTTGATGCCCAGGATTTACCAGAAGCATCAAAAACCAAGAATGAAAAATTTACCCTTAGTTATATTGGGAATTTTAAACCTAACCAAAATTGTAAAATGCTATGGAAGGCCATTTCCAATTTTATTGAAACTAAAGAGGACCTTTGTTTTAAATTAAATTTAGTAGGAAACGTTGATCCTCTTGTTAAAAATTCAATTGCAGAATTTGGTTTGGACGAATATGTGCATTTCGAACCCTATAAACCTCACAAGGAGGCCACTTTAGAAATGGTAAATTCGGATGGTTTACTTTTTATAATTCCCCAAACCGCAGACAACGATTTGATTTTAACAGGCAAATTATTTGAATATTTGGCAAGTGGGACCCCATTCTTAAGCGTTGGGCCAATAAATGGGAACGCGGCCGAAATTATTGAAAAGTCAGATAGAGGGTTTATGTACTCCTATGAAAACGGACAAGCCATAGGGACTCGGATTAAAAATCTATATGAAAATTGGGAAAGATCTAAGGAGAACATTAAACTATCCCGAGAAAAAGTGAACCGATACTCAAGGCAAGGAATGACAGAATTACTGGCTAAAACCCTAGAAAAACAGTTATGATGAATGCTGAATTTGATTTGAATAGTTTTGAAAGAGATAATGATTTCTACAATGATATTCAATTAGTAGTTTCCATTAAGAGTTTTGATTTACAAGCCATTCGTGCTCGTTATTTAAAATCAAAAGCCAATGTTTCGGGTAAAGCTGGAAGCGTGGAGAGAAGGGCAGTTTCCAAAGGGGGATTGGCAAAACTTAATATTAGCAAGGGGAAAATTGAAGAAACCAAAATAGTTGGCGAGCTTTCTGAACCTAGAGGAATTGATTACAAAGCTGGTAGATTTGCGGTATCCTTAGAAAATGAGGTTTTTGTTTTCCAGTCGGATCAGAATTATAAAATCACCAATCCATGGTTTAGTTATATCCATACAGTTGATTTTCATCATGAAGATGAAACGAGAATTTTAATAACCTCTTCAGGATTTGAATGTTTACATGAATTTGATTTCCGAAATGCCGAATTAAAATGGGATTGGTTCGCTTGGGATCATGGTTTAAATGAAGCCAACAATCCAGAAGATAATAGTACTATTATTTTAACTAGAAAGCCGAAGGAAGCAGAAGAGTTAAAGAAACAGGGAAAAGCGTATATGTTTATTTCCGACCCCGCAACCGATCATTTACCTACCGCCAAAAGAGCAGCATTTATTAATACCGCGAGGTATGATAGTAAAGACCCCGAATCTATTTTCTTAACACTTTTCCATGAAGGTTCTACTCGATTTCTGGATAAGAATTCTGGTGAATCCAAAATTTTAATGGAAGGCATGAAATCCCCGCATGGTAGTCATAGATTTGATGAAAACACTGTGATTTCAACCAATACAGCTGGTGGCTCCGTGGAATTGTTGAAAGGAGAGGAAAGAACAAGTGTTAAATTTCAAAACCTTCCCAATAAAGACCCACAACTGGGGGAAACGGAATGGCTGCAAAATTCAATTCGCCATGGTTCGTTAATTATTACAATTGATTCCAATAGAAACTCCCTTGTAGTTTTTGATATTGAGAAAAAGAAATTTGATATACTCCCCTATAATAATAACTGGGCGGTACAGGATTTAATGGTTTACAATTTTAATAATGAAGGTCTTATTAATAAAGCAATGGACTATTTGGAAAAATTAGATAATCCAACGAATTAATTCAAAAGCTTCTGCGTAAGAAGAACTGACCTGAATACCCCTCGTTTTTGCCAAACCGAAAAAATATTCTTCATCCATATAATTTCGTCCGTTCTGAGATTTATAACATTTCAGGGCTTCCATTTTTGCCGTAATATGGCGACGATCGAGGTTTATATGGCAATTATTGGTAAAAGTAAGATTGTTCCAAGGCAATTCATAGCCCAATATTTTGGTGTGTTTAAATGCCCTAAGCCCTTCCTTGTAAATGGTATTATGGTCCTGATGAATGTCCATAGAATTAGGCATTAACACTAAGTCGGGCTTAATTTCTTTTCTGATTTTAATCATTTCCTCCAAAATTTCTTGGCGGTATTTTGGAAATTCTCTTACCCGAAAATCAAAGGTTTTAATTCCGCTTGGGGCTATACCTAGAATGGCAGCAGCATTTTTCAATTCTTCAAATAATATATTTCCTTCAAATCCCGGTGGAAGAGATTTTATACATGGAGAAAAGGCAACATAATGTATAATTGCTCCTTCCTCGGCAAACCTTTTCAAGGAACCTCCGCAGGAAAACTCACCATCATCAGGATGGGGTGCAAGAACAAGTACTTTCTGACCTTCAATTACCATGGGACTACATTTTGTATTAGTAGAAAAATAGAAGTGCAATATCAAAATAAAAAGAGGAAACCGAAAGTTAATTGGGAAATCCTTGCCTCGAATTTATAAAAAGATAGTTGTACCATAATTCAAGCCCATGCTTACAATTGGTATTGATATATTTGTTCGGCAAATTCTAGCATTGGATTTCTTCATTAAAAAAAGTAATAGCCAATAATTTATGATAATTGCTACAATTTTAGGAGCAAGGCCGCAGTTCGTAAAAGCTGCGATGCTAAGTATGGAATGGGCTAAACATCCCGGAATCCAAGAATGCATTATTCATACTGGTCAGCATTTCGACGATAATATGTCTAGGATATTTTTTGAAGAAATGAATATCCCCAAACCAAAATACAACCTCAATATAAACGGACTTACGCATGCCGCCATGACAGGGGCCATGATGATAGAAATTGAAAAGGTTTTGCTGGTAGAAAAACCGGATTGGGTTATAGTTTTTGGAGATACCAATTCAACCTTGGCGGGAGCTTTGGTGGCAAAAAAACTTGGGATTAAGATTGCCCATATTGAGGCAGGTTTGCGATCCTTTAATAAAGAAATGCCAGAGGAAATAAATAGAGTAATCGTTGATCGAATCTCTGATTTGTTATGTTGCCCAACTTCCTTGGCCTTAGAAAACTTAGAAAAAGAAGGCTTTAATGGCAAGGATTCTAAGGTGATTTTATCTGGAGATATAATGTTCGATGCACTTTTGCATTTTAAAGAAATGGCTTTGGAAAAATCCAGCATTTTAGAAGATTTGAAGCTTTTGGATAAAAACTTTTTGTTGGCTACTGTCCATAGACAAGCAAATACAGAGAAGTGGAAAAACTTGAAAGAAATATTGGAAGCTCTTGAGGAAATAAATAAAACTGAAAAAATTGTATTGGTGGCGCATCCACGAACTAAAAAATTAATGGATGCGAACAATTGGAAACCTTCATTTCGTTTAATTGAGCCACAAGGATATTTTTCCATGTTGAGATTAATGGATGCTGCGGATTTAATAATAAGTGATAGTGGAGGATTGCAAAAAGAGGCTTATTGGCTAAAAAAATCTTGTTTGATATTAAGGGAAGAAACAGAGTGGATGGAATTGGTAGAAAACGGAACTAATTTTATTGCCGGAACAAAAAGAGAAAGTATTTTGAAAGCCCATTCAAAAATTGGAAACCAAGATGTGCGTTTTGATTTGCCATTTTATGGAGAAGGAAATACAGCAAAAAAGGTTTTTGAAGAAATTTTAAGAAATGCTTAAGAGTCCAATTATAATACTGTATGTGTTTTATAGTTTGAGCTGGGATTATTTAGAAAAAAAGAAATATTGGGAGTAATTCAAAGACAAGGTTTAAAGACGAGCCTTGTCAATTATTTAGGGATTGTTATTGGTGCAATAAGCACCCTCTTTATCTATCCATTAGATTGGGATATTTATGGGAATATCCAATATTGGATGAGTACAGCTATACTATTGTCTCCCATATTAAGATTAGGCAGCACTTCACTTATTAATAAATATTTCCCCCATTTTAAGCAAAAAGGAATTAAGGGCTTTTTCAGCCTTATTCTAATGATAACATTTGCAACAATGCTCATAATGAGCACCCTGCTTTTTGCAATCAAATTTGCCCTTCCCTATATTTCTTCCAGCGAAACAATTAATAAATTCTTTGAAGATTCGTCGTTTTATCCAGCCTATATTCTAAGTTTATTACTGATTTCCTTAAGCTTGCTCCAGCGACAATCGTCAAATTTTAAAAGGATTGTTATTCCTGAAATCTTAACAACTTTCAGTCTGAAATTGGTTTTGCCGTCTTTGGTAATACTGAGTTTTTATGAGGTACTAGATTTAGATGGGGTTTTCTATGGCCTGGTCATTTACAACCTCATTGTACTATTATTTCTTTTGGTTTACGCCAAAAAATTGGGAGCATTAGATTTGGATTGGTCGGTACGAAAGAGGATAAGTCCTAAACTAAAAACCGATTTAAGAAAGTATTGGATTTTTGGAGGATTAAATTATTTTGGGACTATTCTAGCCTATAAAATTGATGCGGTTATGATTGGGAATCTTCTCAACAAAACCATGGTAGGCTACTACAGTACTTATTTGTTTTTAGCTTCTGTTTTGGAAATTCCTTTTAGATCCTTTGATCGTATTTCAGGACCGATAATCTCCAAGGCATTTGAGAATAATCAATTGGATTTAATCGAAGATATTTATAAAAAATCATCACGAAACCTTATGGTTACTGGACTTTTGGTGTTTGGTGGGATTTGGTTAAATATGGATTATCTTTTTGAAATAATGAAAAATGGGGAAGACATTCGGATGTATAAGCACATCTTTTTGTTTTTAGGAATAGCCAAACTCTTTGATACATTGACAAGCGTAAACAACCTTATTTTGATTTATTCGAAATGGTATAGATACAATCTGATTTTCCTTCTTTTACTTGGAACGTCCAACATTATTTTGAATATATTTTTCATCAATAGATTTGGAATCATCGGTGCTGGATACTCCACAACAATTTCCATTTTCGCCTTTAACCTAGTAAAGTCCCTTTTTATTTACAATAAGTTTAAAATGCATCCCTTCAGTAAAAAATCCTACCTCCAATTATTGGTATTGGTAGCAATTTTAGCCATTGAACCTATTTTTAACCTGGAATTTCATCCTGTAATTTCGGTTATGATTACCAGCCTAACTTTTGGGATTTGCTTCTTGAGCTTTGTGTGGTTTAGCAAAATGAGTGAGGAAATAAATTCCACCATTAAAGGCTTTTTGAAGAAAATAAAATTGAATTAATCAATTACCTTGGATTATGTCCAAAACTCGTTCATAAGAACGACGATGCTTTTTATAGTGAAGATTGTTATTATGCCAAAGCACAATATTTTCTCCATTATATTTTTTAATAATTCCAGTAAGCTTTTCCACCTGATTTATAATCTTATCTTCATCTTCCAATATTGGAGTTTCCATAAAGATCAAAGGGCTTTCTTGTAAGCTAAGCATTTTTCGATTTTCACAATCAAACACAGGGAAGCTATAACATACACCGCAGCGGAAACCAGCTTCTTTAGAATAAACCATGCTGCTGTCATTTTTAAAACCTATTTCATCCATTATCCTCCAAGTTTCAGGTATAGAAAAACGAAGGTAGTGTTGACGACAATTGACCAGATTATGATTGGAATTTGCGATCTGAAGTGCCTCAAACTCTTCCCTCATCTTTTCTTTATTATCAAAGGTGTGATAGCTAGGGTGAAGGCCTATTTCCACATTTTCTGTGTGAAGGGTTTTAAAAACTTCTTTGATTTTTGGATCACTTACATTGTAAATGTTTTTATCAAACCTAGGATGGCTTACCCCTGATTTAAAATACAGAATGGCACTAACTTTTTTATTCTTTAAACTATCCAATATAAAATCAAAAGAAAAATAAGGATCCTTATTTAAGCCAACTGTGTTTCCGAAATAACTCAGTTTGTCATTTATGATTCTACCAAAATCCTTTCTTTTAAGATTTAAAAAAATGGACTGGAGAAAACTTTTAATTCCCCTCCACTTTTGGACCATATCAATATCATAACTAATTACCGCTTTGTATTTGTTTGGATTGGAAATGGAATAACCCAGTTCATTTAAAAGGGCAATGAATAATTCGACATATTCGTTTACGAGGGGTCTTTGATAGAAATGGCTTTTAAAAGATAAAGAAGCTTCTAAAGGGAACCTTTCATGCCTATCCAATTCACCCTCATAAATCCATTCTTCCCATCTGCTAAGCATAAAAAAGCTTGCGGCAATAATATCAGATTTTAGATTTATTTCTTTTGGATTTACTTCCAATTCAGGTTTTCCATAAAGACAAATATGCTCAAATTCCATTTTTGAAAAAGCCAAAATTTTGGAGCTAACTTCTTTTGGAATCTTACTTAGTTGATAAAGCTCTTTTGGATTGGGGTTTTGGAAAAAGTGATTTTCAATTAAAAGACTTTTACCTTTATGCCCTTCGATCCTATAATATTGATCATCTTCAGAGTCAATAAATTCAATTTGTAAACCGAGGAAATGGGTTAATAAACAATGAAAAGAGTATTTTATTTCTTCTTGGCAAATGGTTGGAATATGGATTCTTAGCTTTTTCATGGGTTAAAGGAAAAGGCTTTTTTCATCTCATTTTGATACAGATCAATATTGTATTTTTCCTTTACAGCAGTAAATCCATTTTTTCCTAATTCGTTTCTTAGATTTTGATCCTCTGCTAATTTTAGAATCATTTGTTCTTGCTCTTTTGAGCTTGAAAAAATCAATCCGGCTTTTTCTTTTTCCAATAAATCTTGTTGAGGCTTACAATTGCTAGCCAACACTGGAATTTCACCATACATATATTGGAATATTTTATTGGCAATTCCAGATTCATGTTGTGGGTTCTTTAAAAAGGGAGCCAAGCCAACATCAACAAAATCCAAATAAACTGGAAGATCTTTTAGATTTATCCAAGGTTCATAAAGCATTTTACCTTTTTCAACTAAACCTTTGGAAAGCTCATGAAAAGCTTCTTTATCCGCATTGTCAATTGGTCCAATTAATAGCAATTTGCAGTTATCATTTTTTTTAACCACATTTTGAAAGGCTTCCAATGTTTCAAAAATCCCTCGTCTTTGACCAATCACACCAAAATAAAAGAATAAAACATCATCACTATTTTTAAAATTTAGAATGTTTTGTGGAATGCTTGATTTTGCTTCCCTACTCATCAAATTCAATTCTGGAACATTGGGAATTATGAAAAACTTTTCTTTTTTGAGATTATGCTTTTTTGACAAGTCAAGCTTAAAATCTTCGCTTAAAACAATAATATGGTTGGCCATTTTTAAATAGGGACCTTCCAATTTTTCCCATTTTTCAGCCATTACCAATCTGCTTCGGATAAGGCCTTTTGTCCAATTATAGGATTTGATAGCAGTAGGATAATTTTCATGAAGATCCAAACTAAAAGGAATGTCCTTTTTGGATTTTTCAATTCCTTTTTTGGCCGATAAAGCCATATATAAGTCATGAACATGGAGGGCATCTAAATCCTCCCCATCAATAAACTTTGCAATATTTGAGGACCATAGATTTTTATACCCCGGAAGTAAGTGATACAGAAAGTAAAGTTTGTTTTTTTTGGATTTTTCAATATCTATCCGAACCACTTTTAGGTTTTCAATGGGGCTGTAGTTTTTTTTGTTAAATGAAAAACACAAAGCGACAACCTCATAACCTACTTTTTGAAGTAATTTAATTTCCCTTAATACCCGGATATCCGAATTCAAGTCATTATCTACAATTACTCCTATTTTCATTTTTTATAATTGATAGTTGTACTTCGCCGCCAAATCTCCACAAATGTTTTTGAGACTTTGCTTGTTTTCTGTGCTCCAATCCTTATATTTAGGATAAGGACTTTCCGCTTGAGCATTTATTCTTTTCGTCATCCAATTTGAAATTTCTTCCTTTTTAAAATCGATGCTTAAAAAGGTCATCATATCGGTAATTTTTTCGTCCGACCAGAAATTAAAACTGATTTCATAAAAGTTTTCTTTGGGAATAGATTTGGAGAAGTTTTCAATAAAAACATTGGTTTCCCTCCATAGCCAAGAAATTTTTTCAATATCGCATAGCCCGGACCATTCATCATAATAGGCTTCACCTTTTAAGGGAACAATTCTGTTTAATTCCGATTGTTGTTCTGCCTTATACCAAGATCTACGAATTCCGGATCGAACCACTTCCCCTGGGTGACGGTGAATGAAAACGAATTTGGCATTTGGAAACAACTCTAACATTTCATAAGCGAAGAAGGTGGATCTACTATCCGTGAAAATGGGCCTTTTATTTCCACGGGCGCAATTCATTAATAACTCTTCGCGTCCTGCCAAAAACATTTCCTTTAGAAGCATTAATTCAGTAGAATTTCTATCCTGTCTTTTTAAACTCATTTCATAGGCCACTTTGCCTTGAGATCGCATTACAGGTTCTGGGTGATGGTATATTTTAAGGTCGTTTTTACTTTCCAATACATGACTAATCCAGGCTGTGCCACACCTTCCCGTGGAAAGAAAAAACACAGGATTTCGTACATCCTTAAAGTTGGACGAACGCAGAGAAAATAGGTTAGTCTTGTTTACGGTTTTCCCATATTCCAAAACCCTTTGAAGGTCTTTTACTTTTTTTGAGTTTAAAAACTTGAGGAATTTATACATCTATTTAGCTTGAGTAGCAAAAATATAGCGTCCACTTAAAACCTTGGAGGAATAACCTTTTTCTTTCAATTGCTTTTTGATGTGACTCATCGTATCCACTCCTTCTCTATCATATCGAGCGGCAATCGATAAATTATCGGGTATTATATTATTTAAACCTTCAAGGGCTTCAATTTCTACTCCATTGAGTTGAATTACCATTTGATTGCAATGGCTTACATTATTTTCTTTCAAAATATTATCCAGGCTATTTACCGGAATAAGAAGCTGTTCCTTATTCGTACCTTTCATAAGAGCAGATCCAGATTGATTATCTCCTTCTTTTCGGAAAAAATCCAGTTCATCCTTTTTATTCCACACGCCACAAGGTACTACCGTGCAGTTGTTTAGGGAATTTTGTTTCATGTTCTTATAAAGCAGCCTTAGGTTATTTGGCATGGGTTCAATGGCAATACACCTTCCATTTTCTCCTACAACCTGAGCCATTTTCATAGAATAGTAACCCATATAGGCTCCCATTTCAGCAACCGTATCTCCTTCTTTTACTTCGTAAATGCTATTCTTTTTGGGGCCACCATATTTTAAACCACCTTCTATAAACCGAATTACAATATCCTGCGCTACACGAAAACATTCAAAGGGAAGTTTAGATTTTATGTCTTTCGACAAAAGATTGTAAAACTTTCTATCTTTTACTCTTGGAGAAAGACCGTAAAAAATGTAGCCGTCCTTTAGTTTAATAAAAGGATCACCATCTTCATCCAATCCACATTTTTC
>CAKZNE010000287.1 GCA_937129395.1 uncultured Cryomorphaceae bacterium
ATGGAAACTTTTCTGCCGGGAACCCCTCTTTCATAACCGTCCAACCACATATCATATGAAGAAGCAGCCACAGAATAGTGTTTCCTCCCGTCATTGTCATAGTGCCGTTTCAGCAATTTGTTAAGCTCAGAGACATACTCTTGCTGATCAAATACTCCACACCTTGCTAGAAACAAATCTCCATAATACGTAGTCACCCCTTCGCTTACAAAACCTGTCTCGTGATAATTCTCTGACTGAAAATCATACGGAGTCATTTCCTTGGGGCGTAATCTGATCACATTCCATGTGTGAAACAGCTCGTGACTACTCACCCCCAAAAACTCTTTGTAAAGAGCTCTTTCCTTTAAATCTTCCGCAGGTCCCATGGTAATCACAGTCGAATTCCAGTGCTCTACTCCGTGGTAATGTTTGTAAGGAAGACATTGGAAAAGAAAGTGGTACTCCTCACAAGGAAAACCGCCCATAACCTTCATTTGCAATTCGGTAAATGGTTTAAAATCTTTTAGAATCATGATATAGGCCTTTGTCTGGGTAAAATTAAAAAGGTTGGGTGACAACCTTATGTCAATTAATCCTAAATTTATTTTTTCTTTGAGGCAGCTTTTTTTGCGATTTCCAGTGATTGCAGCGCCCATTTTGCCATAAGGCTGCGGTTTTCCAAAATATCTATTGGCACTTCCCAATAAGGCATTCCTTTCTTTTTTGTTTCTGAATGAAAAGGTTTCATGCCTCGATCTTCGAACTGCTTTTTATTGGTTTCATCCACTTTTAACCGAAAGGTGTCTCCGCCAATTTTAGCGAACATTAATCCGTCTTTAAAAATGCCAATTCCGCCAAACATTCTTTTAATATCAATTTCTCCAAATTCACTTAATTGATCTTGGATATATTTTAAATAATCCTCATTTACAGCCATACTATTATTAGTTTAAATGTTTTTCTAAGCCCATAAGTCCATCCACTAGAGTTTTCCTCATTTTCCCTTTCATTAATCCGCTAAGCAAAGAAAAAGGTGGTTTCATTCGATACCAGAATTCTTGTTCCAACAGAGTTTTGTGGTTTTTTTCGGTAAATGTAAATCTACTTCTTAGGACTGCCATAGGTACGGAGGAAGAAGTGAAACTAAGTTCAAAATATTGGTTTTCTTGCCATTTAGTGATGGATTCTTTAATAAAGCCTTTTGTTTGAAAATCACAATGTCGAATTGTTCCAAGACCGGATTGTATTTCAGATTCGATAAAGGAAGTTTTGATGGATGGATTATAATCGGCCACATTTCCAAATTCTACCGCTACTGAATTCCAAACCTTTTCCAAAGAATGGTCTAGCTCTTTTTCTACTTTTAAATAAATTGGTTTTTCCATTTTCTCTTTTTATTTAGACGAATAAGAAGTAAAAAACGGACGAAAATAGATCCAACTAACTATTAATCAGATCGTTCTTGTTTTTTGGCCCAGTTTGGTGAATATGCTAACAGATAATGGTGGAGGCTTGTTGTCTTTCCTGAAAGGGGATCAATAGATTTTACAATTTCCAATCTTAAATCTAAAAGGGAACTATAATTTTTTCCTCTTTGTTCTTTTACCATTTTTAGTTTGTTAGCCTCAATATGTTCATCCTGCTCTGGATTATACATTTTATTGAGTCCTGTACATTGGCTGCAAGTTCCTTGCTTATTTATTAGGGCACATTTTTTTTCAAAAATTCGAGATAGGTGCTTTCGAGAGTTTGCAATAGCGTGTTTTACTTTCCCTTCGCTTAGACTTAAAATGATCATAATTTCCGATATTTTAAATGCGTAGACCTCTTTTAACCAAAGACATATTTGTTGCTCCAACAGAAGTGTTTTGCTTGTACAATTAAAACAGTAATTAAGATGCTCGCTTAACTCAAATTTTCCTTCTACCGAATTTTGTAGTATTTCCTTTTTCTTTTCAAATAGTTGAGGGTCCGCCTTATGAACATCCCGAACCAAATCCATCCAATTTTCTCCCCATCTTTCTTGAACTCTAAACTTGTCTTTTGCTAAATTAGAGGCTATTGAAAAAACCCAAGTTTTAAAGCTGGACAATCCTTTGAAGCTATCAATTTTTTCAAAAACTATTAAATAAGTATCCTGTAAAAGATCCTCCGTGTCTTGTTGATTAGTGCTTAACCTAAAAAGATAGGACTTAAGTTGAGGCTGAAATTGAAGGAACTCCTTTTGGTATAAATCCATGTCGCTCATAATTCTAATGTCATTGCTATTTTGGTTTTTTTGTCCAAAATACTAGAGAAAAAATTTTTAAGATCTTTTTGAAAATTTCATTTTCGTAAACTGTTTTTAAACTTATTCCATAATACCAAGCTGCACGCATAGAAAAGCAAAGCGGGAAGTAGTGTAAAATTCCAAAAGCCAGAAAAAGGTTCGTAAACAAAATGTTCAGGAAAAAGGACATCTGGATTTTCCCCACCGAGGTTCGCAATTCCGAGGGCCAAAATGAAAATAAATAGTGCTCCAAGGATCACATTGAGAATTTGCAACAAGAAATTGAATAATGATTTATTTTTAGTCTGAAATGTGCAGAAATAAGCTACCAAGGGTATTAGGCCAATTCCAATAGAATAGAGCTCTCTATTTAAATTTCCTACAATAAAAATCTCCCTCTGTTCTAAACTTTTTAATAGGTTAAAGGACCCCTCAGAAAAGAAAAACCAAACCAGTAATCCTAATCCGAGGGAAGAAATAAATGATAGTATGGTGAGCCAATTTTTCACCCTTTGTTATAGGTTAATCGAGTATGTGCCATCTGCGCAATTTACCCAAACCGTTCCATTTGCAAATTGCCGAGTGAAAGTCATTCCATTATTAGAAATTTGAACATCTCCAATGGGTTGACCTGTTATTATGGTATCATATTGCGAAAAATAATCCCAGCTTACATCAAACCAGCCTCCTCCTTCTGGATCATTTTGCATATTCGAAAAACCAAAATAACTCCCCGGACCCATGCTTACCAGGAAGGCCGCCATACCAAATTCTAAAAACTCATTTTGGGTAAATGATTTACCGGAACCATTTAATTTCTCACAACCTTCCAAGCATCCTCCGTCATTTGGAAAATAAGGCATGTGAACAATTAATGGAATCCCATTTTGTTTTTCCTTTAGGGCATTTCTTATTTGTTTTGCCGCTAAATCTCCTAAATTCCACATCCAAAACTCATGATTTCGAGCATAAGGTATTCCGCTTAAAGCAGTTAATATGGCTTCTTCTCCTAAGGGGCAATCGTTTTCCCATGGTACTTGGGCACCAATATCTGAAAACCCATTTGTAGTGGATAAAATGGGATACTTTCCATTATTAACTAGGTTGGAAAATACCTCTGTATAAAGTTCAAGTTGGGATTCCATAAAAGCTCGTCTGGCTGCCTTTGTCATATAACTTAAATGATTGGATTCATCACAAGCTACACTCTGGGCATTGTCAAAGAAAACACCATCAGTATTTTCCATTGCGGCAAGATCTATTAGACTCGTAAACGAATCTCTAGCTTCACATTTTCTAAAATCCCATCTGCAGTATTTTAAATCAGTTTCAAATCCAGATTCATCTACATCCAATGGGTAGTTTATAAAGCCTTCGCAATGCCTTTCGTCCTTTAAAAAAAGATTTTGGTTTTGTAAGGCATTCCATTGCTCTTGATACATGGATCCTGCCCACATTCCACTTCTGTAAACAAGCATGGGTGGTCCTGTAGGGTAGGCGGCCTTAAAATTTTGGACTTGGGTCTCCATAAATCCAGCTAAATCCCCACCAGCCCATTTTCCAGTTGTAGTTTCCTCCACAAACTGACCCATTCTAAATTCCAAAATTGCCAAACTGAACTTGGAAATTTTTTGCATTTGAGAAGCACTTAAATTTCCATCTGGTTCTGCTGCAAAATAAAGTGAGGGGAATTTTTGGTAACCGTCCCAAGTCCATGGTTGCCAAGTGGAGGGTAAATTAGGATTGCTGATGTTTTGAATGCAATTTTCCGAAAGCTCAGTGTCCGTTTTAGAAGTATTGATAAGATCGTCGTCATCAGAACAACTTTGGAATAAAAGACCAAGGACGAATACAAATTTGCCGATTTTTTTTAGTTGAATGCTGTCAATTTTTAAATTCATAGCTGACATTTTTATTTGGTTTGAATAATTCTTCAAAACCATGACATCTAAAAACTAAATATCCCCTAAATGGAAATGGACTTTTTATTAAAATGCCAATAAACTTGATAATAAGGGTAGGGAAGGTCGCTTTGGGATAATAGTTAAAAACTAAAAGTTAAAAAGGATTTACAAAAAGGGAAAAATCGAAAATTTCACTTTTCACTTTTCACTTTTCACTTTTCACTTTTCACTTTTCACTTTTCACTTTTCACTTTTC
>CAKZNE010000288.1 GCA_937129395.1 uncultured Cryomorphaceae bacterium
GGCCTTCCACAGGTTAGTTTTAATGCAGACTACACCTACAACTCTCAGTTGGCAAAAACCCCTTTACCCGATGGCTTTATAGGCGCTCCAGATGGAGAACCCGATTTGGTGGCCTTTGGCGTTGAGCACCAAACCAGTGCTACTTTTAATGTAAATCAATTAATTTTTGATGCCTCCTATATTGTGGCTTTAAGAGCTACAACCGTTGTTAAAGACATTGCAAACCTCAACACGGAAAAGGCAAAAATTGACATTAGAACTGAAATTGCCACAACCTATTTCTTGGTTGCAGTAACCAAACAGAACATTGCGATTGTTGAGGAAAATGTAAAAACCCTAAAAAAGAGTTTGTTTGAGGTTCAGCAATTCTTTAAAAATGGGCTTTTGGAAGAACAAGATGCCGACCAGGTGGAAATTCTTTTATTGCAACAGGAAGGAAGTCTGGAAAGTTTACAACGCAGCTTAACTTTAGCCGAAAAAGTGTTGAAATTTCAAATGGGTATCGACATAGAAAGAGAGATCATTTTTACCGAAACAGTTGAAACCTTAATGGCTTCCAATAGCTCCGAATCGGAATTGTTAAGTCAAAAATTTGAACGTACCAACCACATTGATTTTAAGATCATGGAGGCCAACCGTTTGGGTTCAAAACTTCAATTGCAAAACCAGTGGAATACTTTATACCCTAGTTTATCTGGATTTTTTAGGCATACAGAAAGTAATTTTGGGAATGACCAATTCAATGCTTTTCAATTTGATAGAGCTTGGATTCCTGGAACAGCAGTTGGAATTAATCTTAGGTGGAATATTTTCCAAGGTTCTGGACGTATTGCAAGAATTCAGTTGGCAAAAATAGACTTGGAAAGAGTAGATGTAGCTATGGAGGCCAGCAATACCAACCTCGACATCAAATACATTACTGACAAGTCAAATTTTGAAAATGCTTTATCCAACTTTAATACGCAAAAAAGAAATTTAGCACTTAGCTCCAAAATTAGAGATCGGACACGAATTAAATTTAAAGAAGGTATTGCATCAAGTTTAGATTTAACGCAAGCAGAAAACCAACAAACACAAGCGCAGTCTACTTATTTTCAGGCTGTTCTTAATCTTCTAAATTCAAAAGAACAATTAGCCAAAACCCTAGGGAAGTAATTCTCTCCAAACCATAATCAAACAAGATTTAATCCAATCATGAAAAAAATATTCAGTTTAATTTTAATCGGAGGAGTCCTAATCTCCTGCCAGCCTAAAGAAGTAATTTCCGTAGATGAAGCAGTTGACTCCAATGACATGGAAAAAATTAAGGAGAAAAAAACGGAAGTTTTAGAAGCCTATGATAAAGTTAGTGCAGAGCTAGCCAAATTGGAAAAAGCTTTAAGTGATTTAGATACCACTAAAAAACATCCAATTGTAAGTTCTTTTTCTATTTCTGAAAAACCATTTAACCACTTTATTGAAATCCAAGGCGATGTTACAACAAAGCAAAATTTGCTAATTATGGCAGAATACCCTGGTACCTTAATGGAAGTAAAAGTTACCGAAGGTGATAGAGTGGTAAAAGGTCAGGTCCTAGCAAGAATTGATGACGGCGGTTTAGGTCAGCAATTAGCACAAGCTAAAACACAAAGAGACTTAGCCAAAACTACTTATGAAAGAACCAAAAGACTTTGGGATCAACAAATAGGTTCAGAAATTCAATACTTACAATCTAAAAGTGCTTTTGAGAGTGCTGAAAATGCAGTTAATCAATTGGGTTCTCAACTTTCAAAGACCATGGTTACAGCTCCATTTTCTGGGGTTATTGACGATGTGATGGCGGAGAGAGGACAGGTTGTAGGAGCTGGAAATCCACTTTTTAGAATCATAAACCTTTCGGATATGTATGTAAAGGCTTCTGTGCCGGAATCCTATATTGGAAAAATTCAAAAAGGAACAGCGGTAATTGTAGATGTACCGACGCTAGGAACGAGAAAATCGGCAAAAATTAGACAAGTTGGGAATTATATAAATCCAGCTAACCGAACATTTTCTGTAGAGGTTCCTGTTGCAAATGCAGATGGTTTATTAAAGCCTAATTTGATTGTAAACCTAATTGTAAATGATTATTCCAACGAAGCAGCTATTGCCATTCCTTCCGATGTGATACAGGAAAATGCCAAGGGTGAAAAATATGTTTATTTAATATCTGATGCCAATAGTCATGGAGAATCTAAACTAACAAGAGCTCAAATAAAAACGGGTTACCGTTATGATCAAATGGTGGAGGTAACTGAAGGTTTAGAAAATGGGCAAACCATTGTAAAAGAAGGTGCCAAGAGCATGCGCGACGGACTAATTGTAAAGGTAAGTAAGTAACAGTTGAATTCTTCTAAACCTGATTTAGAAGTTTCATAATACCATAAGCATGGACGAAAAAAAGACTAAAAAGAATTTTGCAATAGCCTCTTGGGCCATCGATAACCGAATGACGGTTTTCGTAATCATGGCCATCCTTTTAATAGGAGGAGTTATGGCCTATTCGGCAATGCCAAGGGAATCTTTTCCGGAGGTTATTGAATCAAAAATATATGTAAGCTCCATTTACCCCGGTAACTCCGCGGAAGATGTGGAAAAACTCATCACCAAAGAAATTGAAGATGAGGTAAAGAATATCAGTGGTGTAAGTAAAATTACCTCCACATCTTATCAAGATTATTCCATGATTATTGTGGAATTTGAAGATGATATCACCCCCGATGAAGCGAAGGTGAAAGTTCAGGATAAGGTGGATGTGGTGAAAGCCAAAAACGATTGGCCAACCTTGGATAGAGGTGGAAAAGTAGACCCTAGTGTTTTTGATCTGAATTTTGCCGAAATGGTGCCGATTATGAACATTAATCTTACTGGAGATTATACGGCAGATCAACTTAAAACCTACGGGGAATATTTAGAAGCTAAAATTGAAGACCTCAGTGAAATCAAAGAGGTAAATATTCGCGGGGTTCAAGAAAAGGAAGTAGAAGTAGCGGTAAACATTTTAAAAATGACCGCTGCTGATGTTACTATCGGACAAATTGTAGGCGCCATCCAAAATGAAAATGTTACCATCTCTGGTGGGGATATTATTATTAACGATGTAAAGCGTAACATCCGTGTTATTGGTGAAATTGACAAACCAAATGATCTTAAAAACATTATTGTAAAGAACGAAAATGGAGCCATTTATTTAAGAGATGTTGCCGATATTTTCTTTAGAGAAAAAGACAAAACCACCTATGCTCGTGAGTACACCAAACCAGTAGTGATGCTGGATGTGAACAAAAAGAGTGGTAAAAACATGATTGAAGCTTCCGATAAAATCTTAGAAATTATCGACGAAGCACAAAAGGAAAAGTTACCCGATAATTTATCCCTAACAATTACAAACGATCAATCTTCTAAAACCCAAGCTCAGGTTTCAGAACTTGAAAACAGCATTATTTTCGGGGTTCTTCTGGTAATTTCCGTTTTAATGTTTTTCCTTGGATTTAGAAATGCCATTTTCGTAGGTATTGCCATTCCAATGTCAATGTTAATGTCCTTTATATTGTTATCCGCTTTCGGATACACCCTAAATACCATGGTGCTTTTTGCTTCCGTAATGGGTTTAGGAATGCTCGTGGATAACGGGATTGTAGTTGTAGAAAACGTTTACCGATTGATGGATCAGGGAATGTCCCGATTACAAGCGGCAAAACAAGGGGTTGGGGAAATTGCTTGGCCTATTATTGCGTCCACGGCAACTACATTAGCTGCTTTTGCGCCCCTAGGGTTTTGGCCAGGTGTAATGGGTAAGTTTATGATTTACTTCCCTGTAACTCTAGCTACAGTTCTAGGTTCTTCCCTATTCGTAGCTTTAATTTTTAACTCCATGCTAACTTCAGTTTTTATGAAAACTGAAGAAAATGAAATGCCACGTGCAGCACTTCTAAAAATTAGCGGCGCTATGGCTCTTTTTGGAATTATTCTCTTTGTTTCAGGAATTTTAGAAACCGGGGAAATTGCAATGGGTATCGGTGCAATTCTTTCTCTTCTTGGAATCCTTTTCAGTTTTCTTGGATGGATTGACAGGTCTAAAACCGCTCGTTTGAAAAAAGGCTTAAGATATTTAGGCTTTGGACTTTTATTTGTGATTTTAGGAGGAATGGGATCCGCATCAACCTTTACTGGTTTTGGAACCTTATTCATACTCTTATCAGTTCTACTTTGGGCACACAAATACTTCCTATTGCCATTATCCAATAAGTTTCAATACCAATGGCTGCCAAAATTAGAGGCGTCTTATGCTCGGTTTTTGGGGAAAGCAATTAAAGGAACAATGGCTTACGTATTCTTTTTTGGAACCTTTTCTCTTCTTTTTATATCCTTTTTGGTTTTTGGGATTGCTCAACCAAAAGTGGAATTTTTCCCGGACAATCAACCCAACCAGGCGATTGTTTATATAGAATATCCAGAAGGAACGGACATTGAAAAAACCAGAAGAATTACCGAAGAACTTGAAGAAAAGGTAATTGACGTATTAAAAGAATATGACGGCGAACAGGATGGCGAGCCCTATAATTATATGGCAGAGTCCATTATTTCCCAAGTTGGTGAAGGAGCAGGAAACCCTCAAACCGATGGTGGATCGCAAGCAGAAACACCTCACAAAGGAAAAGTAACCGTATCCTTTAGAGAATTCAAATACAGAAAAGGAACCGCCAGTAGCGATGTGCTTACAGATATTCGTAAGGCCGTAGCAGGTTACCCAGGAGTTTCTGTAATTGTAGATAAAGATCAACAAGGACCACCAGCCGGACCACCAATTAACCTTGAGGTTAGAGGTGATGATTATACCGAGCTGATGCAAATTGCAATGGAATTAAGGGAGGTGATGAACGAAAGTGGCATCCCTGGAATTGAGGAACTAAAGCTAGATGTAAACATGAACAAACCCGAAATGGAAGTTTATGTAGATCGCGAAAAAGCAGGTCGTTTAGGAATTAGCACAAAAATGGTTGGACAATACCTAAGATATTCCATCTACGGAATTGAAACTTCAAATTATAAGGACGATAAAGACGATTATAAAATCAATGTTCGTTTTGATACCCTTGCAAGATTTAATGAAGATCTGTTATTTAACCAGTTTATTTCTTTCAAAGATCAGAACTCTGGAAAGCAGAAGAAAATTCCAATTTCTTCGGTTGTAAGCAGAAGGAATACAGCTACTTTTAGTTCAATTAAAAGGAAAAACTCCAAAAGGGTTATTGCGGTTTATTCCAATGTTTTGGAAGGCTATAATGCCAATGAAATTGTACAGAAACTGGAGCCTATAGTTGAGAAATACGATTTCCCTGAAGGCACTGGCTTTGTATTTTCTGGAGAACAAGAAGAGCAAGCTAAAAACATGGCCTTCCTTTCTAAGGCTTTATTAGTTGCCATCGCATTAATTATGTTGGTAATCGTTGCACAGTTTAATTCCGTTTCCAAACCCTTCATTATTCTTTCCGCTGTAATCCTAAGTTTCATCGGGGTATTGTTCGGATTGGTATTTTCAGGTTCTAGCTTTGTGGTAATTATGACCATGCTTGGGATTATTTCCTTGGCGGGAATTGTAGTAAACAACGCCATTGTACTTATCGATTATACCCAACTTTTAATTGACAGAAGAAAAGCAGAATTAGGATTGGGAGTTGAAGACCTTTTAACAAGAGAAGATTATTTTGATGCCATTGTTGCAGGAGGAAAATCTCGTTTACGTCCGGTATTATTAACCGCAATTACTACGGTATTGGGTTTAATTCCATTAGCCGTTGGTTTTAATATCGATTTCTTTAGTTTGTTTACGGAGTTTGACGCTAAAATTTACTTCGGAGGAGATAATTCAATTTTCTGGAAACCAATGTCATGGACCATTATTTACGGATTGTCATTTGCCACCTTCCTTACTTTGGTAATTATTCCGGTAATGTTTTATTTATTGAATAGAGCCAAAATAAGATTCGCAGAAAAAAACTAAGACTGTTAAAAAAACAGTCCAAACTTTAACATTTGAAGGGCCTTATTTGGTCTAGTATTTGAAGAGTATTAAAAAGGAATGAAAGACTAAGATCTTTCTGATCTAGCTCTCATTCCAAGGTTATATTAGGTTAAGGTTTGGTTAATTGGTTGACCAGAAGGCTTCAAGTGAAAACTTGGAGCCTTTTTTTTGCTCACCGTTTTTCCTTTGAAATTAGATTAGCGAAAATTTGTGGGGGGAAATTGGAATAATTCAGTTCTGTAAAAAACAATTGGGGATGGTAAATCTGCTAGATTTGTAGTGGATGCAATGTGCGGATAAATGCCACGGTGGTATATACAGGCGTGTTTTAATGCATTGAAAAAAGGATATGTACCTAAATAGATTCTCTATATCAGTTTCACCAAATAATTCTATACCATTAGATAAGTTGAAACCCTTCAATTTGATTTACTCGGAAATTGAAGAACATTTATTTAGAGTATTGCCAAAAAAGATTAATGTCGGAGGGTTTGGATTTGTATCTATTAAACTCCATTACAATAGAAATGAAAAGGATTGGGTAAAAGAATTTGGCAAATGTGCAGATTGCAACCTTCATTCCTACCAATTTTCCATAGAAGACTTTTTAATGAAAGAAGCAGTGGCACAGCGAAATGAAGTCCTTCAAATTTATGAAACTGGATTAAGAGTTTTGTCTTCTAGGTTTGAAGTTGACGAAATCTTGATTCTCAAGGCGATTAACCATATTAAAGAAGAAATCAGTACGTATTCCAACAAAAAATAAAACTAATGCTGGCCGGCGAATTGCAAACTTGGGGTACACGCTTTTTAATTCGACATTCAAGTCTTTACGGACTTGGAAGTCTTAGAAATCGCACTATTTTTATTTATACGTTAGCTCACATAGAAATAATGAATAAAAAAGCCGTTATCACCACAAAGTCACTTAAAGATTTTCTTTCCCTTTTTGTGTTGATGGGGAGTTTAAGAATCTGACCCTCGGAGACACGTGGCACCCTTCATCTGGGTTCGTAGATGAAAAAATCCTAAAGGGAAGGAGTAAGATTTCGGATCTGCTGAACTTTGACTATAATTGGGCTGGATTGAGTCATTTTCAGGCCAATTTGGGGACAATGAATCTGAGGCAGGTTGTAGATGAAGATGATTATGGAAATCAGATCTATGAGGTTCAAGGAACACGACGAGACTTGGAAATATTGAAAAACAAAGTGACAGAAATGAATGCATTGGAACCGGACAAATTCATTCTCATAATCGAAAATATTTACAAATAGAAACGTGAACCAATAACTATGCTCCCGTTTTGCCGATAGGCCAAAAATGGAAATTGTGTTGACGAATCCGGAGCTGCGCAAAAAGCCAAGATTGACAAAACATCAGCCCTCCTATTTTAAGGCACAGTTTCGCAACTCACCACCTCGAAAATGGAACAGATTTACGTTATACCCAAAGTCTTTTAGGTCATAATTCATCCAGAGCAACAAAAA
>CAKZNE010000289.1 GCA_937129395.1 uncultured Cryomorphaceae bacterium
ACTGTACTTATGTTAAATACATCTGCTACCGTATCATTCATATATTTTGCTGATTGTGCTAAACGTATTTGCTCAACTTTATTATCTTTTACAATAAATTTTCTAATACCAAATTCTGTTTTCTTTTTTGGAAGAATCTGTATCCTCATTGTCCTTATTGAACCTTGGTTTTGGCCTTGGTTTCGGTAATGGTTTTCTTGCTTCAGGCTTCTTTTCGGCTGGGGCAGGGCTTTCTGCTGGGCTAGATCCAACTATGGATTCTGGATTGGAAGCTTGATGATCTAATATTTTGTAAACGAGTTCCTGTTTGTTTAAAGATTTAAATTTAGGAACCTTGGATTTTTCGGCAATCTCCTTTAATTCAGGAAGTTTCAATGCCTTTAATTGATTGATGTCGTACATCTAGGTAAAAATGAATTTTAATAAAATGGATTTTACTATAAATTGGATATTACAATAAAATTGTGAAGTTGTTTGTTTTGGATATCCATGATTTGGAATCCGATTATTTGCAGATGTTGCATGGCAATAATACAAATAAATCCAAAACATAAAGCCTAGGGACTAGTTTTTTTCCATTTTTTAAAAGAAATTCGCCAAATGATACAACGTTTACAAAGCATCTATTTATTTCTAGCAGCAGCTTGCTCTGGATTATTGATTTTATTGTTTCCAACTTTTACGAAAGGGGAACTGTTGATAATGGCTACAGGTGATGCTACCTTCCTGAGCTTATTTCTTTTATCCACCGCAATTTCCATTTTTAGCCTTAGTCGGTATAAGAATAGAAAGCTTCAAGTAGCCATGGGTCGTTTAAATATAATTATCAACTTTATTCTTTTTGCAGCTCTTTTGTACACCTATTTTGCAGCCTACAAGGATGAGGGTGGTTCCATGGGACTAGCACTTTTTATTCCTATTGTTGTGATTACATTAATTTCAATGGCCAATCGTAGAATTATGGGTGATGAACAATTGGTAAGAGCAGCGGATAGGTTAAGATAATCAGCGTTTTATTTCGATTACTTCCAAATCGGATATTTTATCGCCATCTACCTTAAACCGAAGCATAGTGCGCACTTGATGAAAACCATGTTTGCCAATCGCACCTGGGTTCATATGCATCAAGTCCAATTTCGGATCTCGGTTTACTTTGAGTATATGGCTATGTCCACAAATAAATAATTTTGGTGGGTTCTGGTAAATTTCAGGTTTTACATAAGTGGAATACCTCCCCGGATAACCACCAATGTGAGTAATCCATACATCAAGCTCCTCACAGTTGAACCTAGCATGTAATGGCCATTCACCTCTAATTTCTGGAGCATCGATATTTCCATAAACTGCCCGTACTTTAGCAACTTCTTTTAATCGATCGGTAACTCTTAAATCACCAATATCCCCAGCATGCCAGATTTCATCACTGTCTTTACACAGTTTTAAAATTTGATCATCGATAAAAGAATGCGTATCACTTAATAGGGAAATATGAACCAATGCTTTGCGCTTAAAGTTTACTTTTGTGCAAGATTATAAATTATCTCGTCCATTGCGGTATTTTGTTCAACTTTCCTATTTCGGTAAACCCTACCATGGCTGGCAATATCAGCCTAATGCCATTAGCGTTCAAGAAACACTAAACCATGTTTTTTCAACATTATTAAACGAAAAAATTAATTTAGTGGGTGCTGGAAGAACGGATACTGGAGTTCATGCCAAGGATATGTGGGCACATTTTGAAACCGATAAAATTCTGCCAGAAAACCTTGTGGCAAAGGCAAATAGCTTTTTAAAGGAGTCGATTGCTGTTTATCAGGTTTTTAAAGTAGAAGACCACCACCATACCAGATTTGATGCAATTAGTAGGGAATATGAATATCATATAAGCTTAAAAAAGGATCCCTTTTTAAGCGATTTCGCTTGGCTAATTCGAAAAAAACCGGATATCGATAAAATGCAAGAAGCAGCAAATTCTCTTTTTGAATTTATTGATTTCACATCTTTTTCAAAATCCAAAACTCAAACAAGAACAAATAATTGCAAAATTCTTTTAGCGAATTGGGAACAAGAAGGGGATAGACTTATTTTTACAATTAAAGCAGATCGATTTTTAAGAAATATGGTGAGAGCCATTGTTGGTACCTTGATAGAGATTGGTCAGGGTAAAATTAATATTGAGGATTTTAGGCAGATTATTCTGGCCAAAGACCGAGCTAGAGCTGGAGAATCGGCCCCAGCCCATGGATTATTTTTAACAAAAGTGGAATACCCACAAAATATTATAAATGGCAAATAGCGTAAGTGGAAATGCTTTTGATTTAAAGCAGCTTGGAAAAATTTTAAGTTTTATAAAACCTTATAGATTAATATTTTATACAGCACTTTTCCTAACCATCTTGTTATCAGCATTGGGTACGGCAAGACCCATTTTGATAAAATATGTAATAGACAATTTTGTATTGACTCCAAATGGGGAGCAATTACTTCATTTTACCATTATTCTATGTGTATTATTATTTCTTGAATCATTGGTTCAGTTCTTTTTTATTTATGGAGCAAACTATTTGGGCCAGAATATTATTAGAGATTTAAGAGTAAGACTATATAAACATATTTTATCCTTTAAGCTTCAATATTTTGATCAAACGCCAATAGGAACCCTAGTAACTCGTGCAGTTTCGGATATTGAAACCATTGCAGATATTTTTGCCCAAGGTATCCTTACCATCATCGGTGATTTATTAAAGATTGTGGTAATAGTGGGTGCCATGTTCTATTTCTTTGATTTTCGATTGGTGTTGGTTTCATTGGCTGTTGTTCCCATTCTTTTTTATGCTACAAGATTATTTCAATTAAAAATTAAGGCTTCTTTTCAAGATGTTAGAACTCAAGTTTCGGCCTTAAATGCCTTTGTTCAAGAACACTTAACAGGAATGAACATTGTACAGATTTTCAATAGAGAAAAGGAGGAATTGGAAAAGTTTAAGGAAATCAATACCAAGCATAAGGAGGCCAATATTCGCTCCATTTGGTATTTTTCAATTTTTCTTCCCGTAATTGAAATAATGAGTGCTATTAGTATTGGTTTGGCGGTTTGGTATGGTGGATTAAAAGCCGCTTCTGGTTCTTCAAAAGTATCCGTTGAAACCCTAATTTACAATTGGCAAGGATGGGAAATGGATCCGCAAATGAATTTAATAACCTTAGGAGAAATTACAGCAATCATCATTTTTATTAATATGTTGTTTAGACCATTACGCCAATTGGCCGACCGTTTTAATACCCTTCAAATGGGGATGGTTGCGAGTGAAAGGGTTTTTAAAATATTGGAAACCAATGATCATATCGCCAATGATGGGCAATTTATTTTGGACAAAGTAAAGGGCGGGATTGAATTTAAGGATGTAAAATTTGGCTATAATAAAGATGAAATTATTCTTAAGGGATTATCCTTTAAAGTAGAACCTGGAAAAACTCTTGCTATTGTTGGGGCAACCGGTGCAGGGAAATCAACAGTTATCAATCTATTAAGTCGATTTTATGAAATTTGGGATGGAGAAATTCTAATTGATGGAAGGGATTTAAGAGAGATAAACTTGGATTCATTACGAACCAATTTGGCTGTTGTCTTGCAGGATGTGTTTTTATTTTCGGATTCTATTTATCATAATATTACCCTGCAAAAGGATATTCCTTTAGAAACGGTAAAAGAGGCCGCAAAATTTATTGGTATCCATGAGTTTATTGAAAGTTTGGGTGTAAATTCTACAGATTCACCTTCTCATACTGTTGAGGGAATGGGACTTGGATATATGTATAATGTAGGCGAGCGAGGAAATTCCCTTTCAGTTGGCCAACGTCAGTTATTGGCATTTTTAAGGGCTTATGTCTCCAATCCTTCGGTTTTAATTTTGGATGAAGCCACAAGTTCAATAGATACCCAAAGTGAAATGTTGATCCAAAGCGCCATTGAAAAAATTACCCGAAACCGAACCTCCATTGTTATTGCACATAGATTGGCTACTATACAAGGAGCAGATAAAATATTGGTAATGGATAAGGGAAGGGTTGTGGAAAGTGGTTCTCACCAAGAGCTTTTAGAGTTGAAAGGTTATTATACTCGTCTTTATGAAATGCAATTTAAAGGAGAAGAAGAAAATATTTAATAAACCTCATTCCCAATAAAAACGCTATCGGTTAGGCATTGAAGGAATTGCACCAAAGCAATTTTATCCTCCTCAGAAATAGAAAAGCCTTGAATTTTCCTACTTTGATTTTCATGGTTTTTGCCGCCAGAGGCATAGTGGTCAATTATTTCTTCTAAGTTTTTAAAACTTCCATCGTGCATATATGGCCCAGTAAAAGCAATGTTTCTAAGACTAGGAACTTTAAATTTTCCACGGTCTGTGTCATTTAAGGTCAACCTAGCCCTACCGGGATCCTCGTAAATCTCATAAATCCCATTGTTCTGAAAACTGAAATCAGTTAACATAAAACCAGAATGGCAAGTATTGCATTTTAAACTGTCGCTGATAAACAATTCATAGCCTCGTTTTTCCACAGGGGTAAAGGCAGCTTTGTCCCCCTCAAGTACATATTTGTCGAATTTGGAATTGGAACTAATCAAGCTTCTTTCAAAGGCTGCAATGGCTCTTGTTGTTGTGTAAACGGAGGGGCTATCCAAAAAAACCTCCTGAAAAAGTTGATTGTAAGTTGAATTGTCTTTTAACCGATTTACCGCTTTAACAATTGAAAAAGCCATTTCATTTTGATCTTCAACCGGTCCTAAAACTTGAGCTTCTAGGTTTGGGCTGCCACCTTCGGCAAAAAAATAGGGATGCCATGCGAGGTTGCTTAGGCTAGGCGCATTACGTAGTGCGATTTTACCTTTTACACCAGGGCTGATGGGGTTTGGATCTGAAAAAGCAAATTGAGGTCGGTGGCAAGAGCCGCAAGAAATGCTGGAATCTAAACTTAGGATGGGGTCGAAAAAAAGCTTTTTACCGAGGGCAATTTTTGAAAATGTTATTGGATTATCTTTTCTCAGAATTGGCTCCGAAAACCCCATTGGGACCTGGAATATATACTTCTTTTCTAGAACAGTTTGGTTTTCATCTTTACATTGAGTAAAAACAATCAGAACTAGTGCTAAACCAATAAGAAATCTAATTCTCATAGTATAAAAATAAACGAATTGGGTTTAAATAGAAAAGGCCACAATTGCTTGCGGCCTTTTTCTAAATTAGTTTGTCGATTTTAATCAAGAGTGAATGCCAATGCAGCATTTGCCTTTAATGAGGCAACTATGGCCGGTGGTCCCATGTGGGCTTGTAAATCTATTGAAAGATCTAGTCCATTAAAGAATTTTGCATAATCTACGGTTAGATCTAATTCTAACATTTCACCGGCAGCAACATCCTTGTGCAACATTTTCTGAAGATCCAATCGATTGGCGTTGGTACCAATATGATATTCAAAAACATCGTCAAATGTGCCATCTGCATCATGGTCAATTTCTCCTTCTAGTTTAAAGAATATATATCCGGCATTCCAACTCCACCACATATTGTTAACCTTAGCAGCCAATGCATGTGAATCGGCGAAATCTATGGGTTGGAAATCTGTGTTGGTTGTGGAATCTACGCCCATGTTTAACATTACCATGTGGTAATGTTTCGCATCCATTTCACCAATATTTTGATGGCTAACAGTAGGATCAACTAAAAGATAGGAATCTGGAAATCCCGTCATTTGCTGTGCGTCATCCATCAATTTATAGTTCCCGAGATAAAATTGGGCAGTAGAAAATTTTACAACTTCTCCACTTGTAAGTGTGAAATTTTGATCAAGACTGAAATTGTCAGTATTGAATTTATGGTCAATATGTAAATGTAGGCTTGCTTTTTCTTCTGTTGTTGTAGTTACAACAGGATCTGGATCGTCTTCACAGGAAATTGCGCTCAAGGCGATTAGGGCAGTAAATAGCCCATATTTTAATGTTTTCATTTTTTTTGGATTCTAAATTTGCAATTGAATTATTATTTTGGTTTTAAGTGTATTAAACCAATAATTCAGGTGGATCTAGGGTCGAATCCGATAAAATTAATGAGTAGTGATCATTTAGTCCGGTAAAATGGGAATTGCTTTTTTCTTGATGGTAAATTTTAGAGGCAGCATTGGAGCCTAAAAACCCAATAACAAAATTGAGTTCCTTTATTTCCAAACTAGTTTCAGGAATAGGAGTTTTTGATTTTGTTTCTGCCATCATTTTTGCTAAAACACAGGTTCCTTCACATTTAAGTTCTGGAGAATCACGGTTTTCGCAAAGCTCATTTTGAATATAACCGAGATTTGAAAAATACATGGTCAATGTCCCAACAGACTGAAAAGCTGGGCTTAAATACAATGCTAAAACGAGCAATGAAATAACTTTTGATAGATTCTTCATAGGATAGAAAGTCAAAAATACAAATGAATTACTTAAACAAGGTAATCTAAGTTACAAATTGCCTATTTCATTTAGTTAGCGATCTAAATCAGATAAAAATTGGTTAAAAACTAAAATTGAAAATAAAATGGAATGATGAAAAACTAAAAGTTGGTAAAAAGTGAATTGTAAAAATGGAAATTAAGATTGGTTTAATAATTTTCTTGAAGCCACTATTTCTTTTTACCCCTAGCAGCCAAAGCTATCATTTCTGCTTACCTTATTAGTCCTTGGTCCAAATTCGAGTGTTTAGGTTTAGCTCAGAGATAATGGTTTTGCTGATATTAAATAAATTCACCATGAATTGAATATCTCCAAAGTTTAACACTGTAGAAAAGACCTTTGGTTCAAAAAGATTTTGGTTAAAGCCGAGGGAACAGAAGACTCTCGATCTAATAAATGAAAACTGAATGTTTCTTCCATACTTATGTCTCAAGTTTAGCATAGATTCCATTATGGAAGGTGTTAAAATATATCTTGCTTCCTGTTGATCTGTAGAATGAACAACGAAATGTTTTTCAAATTCCTGGTTTTCAAGATTTACCAAAGATCCCTTAAAAGATAGTTTTTGAAAGGTTTTTGCAATGCTCCCAAAAAGGGATTCAAAATTATCAGTAGCAACATAGGTTTTGGAATTTATGTGCTTATTGAATTCAGCGAAGAAGAATATTCCTTTAAAAATGGTAATTGTTTTCCGTTTATCACCGGTACCTCTTTCATCCTGAACATGAAGTTCTGAACAGCAGAATTTAGTTTTGTCGATTAAACCATAAATCAAATCATCACCCTTAAAATGTGAATTTGATTTACTAAAAAGTCCCGATCTATCGAAATTTTTCTCTGAGATATGGGTATCTGGGAAATATTGCCAATCTGGATTTAATTCCTTTAATAAATTTTTTACAATGCTTTGTTTAAAATCCTTTCTGTATTTCTCATGACCATTATAGGTTTTAATGGCAAAAACAATTGAGGCAACAATAGCAAATAGGGTGGGAATTAAGGTGAAAATTCCTCCTGATAATTCTTTTTCGAAATGTAGGAAAGCAGAAATTACCCCAATAAGGATTGATCCGGATAAGAAATAAATCATCCTCACCAGCCTTAACCTTTTCTTTTCAAGTTGACCAAGCTGTGGCTTGAGTTTATCCTCATAAATCTGGCTTAGGTTCTCTTGGGCCATTTTTTTTATTTGAACAGTTGATCCACTTTTACGTTTTCCCTTTCTGTTTCGGTGATGGAGAATACTTCTTTAGTAGAAAGGTTCATCATACTGGCAATAATATTCCCAGGGAAAACCTGAATCGAATTATTGTAGTT
>CAKZNE010000290.1 GCA_937129395.1 uncultured Cryomorphaceae bacterium
CTGATGCCTATTTAAGAATGGCGGATTGTCACTTTTTAACCGAAGGATATATTAAAGCATCAGAGCATTATGCTTCGGCTATTCGATACAAAACCAAAAATGCTGATTATGCCTATTTTCAAAGAGCTGAATGTATGGGATTATTAGGAAAGCGGGGTCAAAAAATTAAGGAATTGGAAAGATTGATTCAGAATTTTCCAAAATCTGAATTTGTTGAAGAATCTGAATTTGAAATAGCAGAGACCTATCTAAGATTAGAAAATTATGAAAAATCGCTTTCGGCTTTTCAAAATTTTATCGTCAATAATCCTAGTTCGCAACAAAAGGTTGTTGCTATGATGAGAATGGGTTTGATTTATAGTAATGTGGATTTAAACGATGAGGCTATTTCCACATTTAGAGAAGTGGTGGACACTTATGCAGGAACGGATCAATCCATTGAAGCGGTTGGTTTGGCAAGATTGGTTTATGCCCGGATAAATAGAATTGAAGAGTATTTGGATTGGGTGGAAGGATTGAGCTTTGTAAATTTTGAAAAATCAACTTTGGATTCTACAGCTTATGAGGTGGCCTTTGATTTATATTCTGAAGGAGATTGTGATAAAGCTATAAAAGCCTTCAATAATTATTTAGGCCGTTTTGATAAAGGTTTGTTTGTTCTTAAATCCAATTATTATCTATCGCAATGTGCTTTAAAATCAGGGGATAAGGATTTGGAAATTCGTTCTTACACCAATATTTCTAAACTTCCAACAAACAAGTATAGTTCGAAGGCCTTTTTGTTTTTAGCACATCATTCTTATGATTCCAAGGATTATTCTTTGGCTTTGGATAGATATCAAACGCTTTTGAGTTTGGGTGGAGATAGAATGCAAAAACTACGTGCCAGTGCGGGAATTATGAGATCTGCATACAAGCTTGGGGATTATGGAAAATCGGCAAAATTTGGGGAAGAGGTAAATACCCTAAATACAGATAATTCAGAATTGAAAATTGAAGTAGTAGATATCGTGGCAAGTTCTTATTTCAAATTAAAAGAAAATGCCAAGGCGATGAAGTTTTTCACTCAATTGGCCAGTATCGCGGAAGGGGAGCCCAAAGCACGGGCAATGTATTATCAAGCCGACCTATTAAATCAAGACGGAAATTTGGATTCTTCCGAAGTAATGATTTACAAATTGATAGAGGAGTTACCCGCCTTTAAGGAATACAAAATGAAAGCCTTGATATTATTGGCCAAAAACCTTTGGAAAAAAGAAGACGTATTTCAAGCCAACTATACACTGGATTTTGTCATCAAAACAAACTTCAGGGAAGAACTAACAAAAGAAGCGGAGATCTTAAAGGAAGAAATTAAGGCTTGGGAAGTACAACAAGAAGTTGAAAAAGCAAAAATGCTTAAAGCCAGAAGAGACAGCCTTTATTTGGATATTAATGACGAGGACTTCCTCTTATTTGATGGAGAGAATGACGAGGAATACGATGAAATTGAAGATTTATTAGAAGAGTTGGATACAAACAAAAGAAACAACTAATCATGAAAAAATTAAATCAATTAGTTTTAATCGGCTTAGTTGCAACAGGAAATGCATTTGCTCAACCTACGGATATTGGTTCCGTAGAAGTAAGTATTACCGACAAATACAAAGCTAAGGTTGCGGATGCCAATATGTATTTGGATTTCCCAAGTTTTAAAGATACTACCACTGCAAAACTAGATGTGAAATATCAAATATATTCCGAACCAGTTGATGTTCTGTTTCGCCCAAAAAGTCTTCCACCATTGAGAATTAAAAATGTTAAACTGGATAAGTTACCTAATGGGTTGGTTCGATTTGGCTATGGTTTTTACAATACACCTTTGGCAGAGGTGTACTATAATTCAGGAAGGTCATCTAAATATAACTTTGGTTTCGGAGCACGTCATTATTCTACCCAAAACGGTGTAGATGGTTTAATTTATGAGAATAATGCTATAAGTAATAATTTGCTTAATGCCCATTTAAATAGATTTTTCAAAGGCTTGGCCTGGAATACAAATGCAACAGCAAAGTTTGATCGGGTTTCTTATTATGGTGTTGATAGAGTTCCTACGGGAGAAGTAATTCAAGAAAACCTCGATCCTGATGCAAATTGGTATCGCCAGTTTGGAATTCAGTCCCAATTGCTTTCCACCAATGGAAAAAGCATGAATTGGTTGCAAAAATTAGGCTTGAATTATTACAATTTAAGCGATGATTATTCCACAGCAGAAAACCGCCTTCAATTATTGTCTCGAATTGATATTCCAGCAGGAGATAATAGGATTAAAACTGATTTGAATCTAAGTTATTTCAGAACAGATTATGATTCCACCAGCAAATTCAGTCTAAGTAATCTGAGTTTTCAATTCCACCCAAAAATCACAACAACAATAAATAATTGGAGTTTTGATTTTGGTATAAACCTCTATTACAATTCTGATTTTAATTCAACAGAATTGGAGCTTTCAAACTATTTTTTCTTTACTCCAGAGGTAATTGTTAGGTATCCAATTGTAAAAGATGTATTGATAACCTATGCGGGGATTGAAGGAAAACTTGATCAAAATACAGTGAAAACCCTTGTGAGAGACAATCCGTATATAAATCCTGGTCAATTATTAAAGCCAAGTAAAAATACAGATTTGTTTATTGGAATGAATGGGATTTTAAGTTCCAGCACTTCTTTTAATCTCAAGGGAGGTTTTATGTCTACCGTTGATCAAGCATTATATTATAGGAATCCATTTTATTATTTTGACAGCATACAACCGGGAATTAATGTGCTATATGATAAAGTAGATCGATTTTATGTAAGAGGAGAATTGGCTTTGAATTTTAGAAATAACCTGCAGGTAAATTTAAATGGAGAACTAAATAGTTATGAAACCAATGGGGAAGCTGAACCTTGGCATTTACCTGCTTTTACAGCCGGATTAAATTCGGTTTATACTTTAAAAAACAAGTTGAAATTTAGAGCGGATTTAGATTATATTGGCGAAAGGGTAGCCTTTAGTAAAGTAGTGAATTTAGACCTTCCTAATACTTTAAAAGGCTATGTTGATCTTGGGTTGGGAATTGAATATTTGTACAACTCTCGAATTTCTGCCTTTATAAATGCCAATAATTTATTGAATAGCGATTATGATTATTACTTGGGTTACAGAACCCAAAATGTAAATGTCCTATTCGGTTTGAGCTACCAATTTTAAAAATTATCAATTTGACTTCAAAAGTAGAATACAAAGGAAATCTTCGCACAGAAGCTTTACATCTAAAATCGAATACTCGGTTAATTACGGATGCCCCTGTGGATAATAACGGCAAAGGAGAAGCATATTCACCTACTGATTTAGTTGCAACTGCATTGGCAAGTTGTGCCTTAACAGTTATGGGTATAAAAGCAAATTCCTTAGGTTTTGACTTAGAAGAGGCGAGTGCCGAGATCGAAAAAATAATGGCGGCTTCTCCAAGAAGGATTTCAGAAGTTAAAATTGAAATTAGTTTAAAGCAAAGAAAGAATATTGAAACGGTACTGCCGATTATAGAAAAAGCTATTCCTTATCATATCATATTTATAATTACTATTGGAGAGGAGTTATTTTTTCGTACCGCAAAAAAACATCCACATCCAACTAATCCAGATAATTCAATTATAGATTGGGTATTTTCTTCAAATTGGATAAACAAATCTCAGTGCGATTTTTCGCTACATCTAAAAGTTAGTGTTGATTCAATTTATCAAGATTTTTGTTCATTGATTAGCGATAATCATAAAAAATTCGGGACTATCGCTAATATGATTGAACACCAAAGTAGAGTGAAAGAATTAACATCTTTAATAGAAAAGCTAGAATCAAAAATTAAAAAGAGTAAGCAGTTCAATAAAAAAATTGAAATGAATATTCCAACTATAGTTTCTGAAATTCTGTATTTAGTATATGGAGTTCCTCCAAATTTTTTAAAAATTGGTCCAGCATGACTTATATAATATTCATAAGCTTCTTGTTCTTCTGGATTTGGTGCTACGTTGACAATCATTGCCCTCGCGTGTGCCGTTGTCCGCAACAATACTGTTGTCTATCGACGTGGACGTGTTGCTACTTAGGTCAATCCCCTCAAGTTGATTAAAGGCAATTGTACTGTTAAGGACAGTAAGAGAGCCGCCAAAAGAAAGCTCAATCCCCGGCCCCCCAGTGACGTCGCTATTGGAACCGTTTTGGGCGATCGTCGAATTAACAATCAGCGTATCCCCATTTCCAAACAGGCGGACGCCATGTGCGCTGCTTCGTACGGTTGACGAGCGTAGCGTTAGCTGCCCGTAGCCACAGCGAATACCCGCAACTATATTTCTGGCAATGGTCGTATTGCGAATGTCAATAACGGCGTTCTCGGAAAA
>CAKZNE010000291.1 GCA_937129395.1 uncultured Cryomorphaceae bacterium
AACAACAAACTGCCCAAGGTGGCGCATGGTTGGAAAGTATTATTGATATTTCAACTTATGCAAATGACACTGTTACCATAAAATTCATCGCAACCAAAACAACTTTTGGCAACCAAAACGATATGGCTATTGATGATGTAAATATTGACGAAGCACCCCTTTGCCCTAAACCTAGTAATTTACAAGTTTTAAGTACTGGTGCGAATGAAATTACAGTATCATGGACAAGCGGTGGAGCGACGAATTGGCAAATTGAATATGGACCAATTGGATTTTCAAATGGTTCTGGAACTATCTTAAATGTAGCTTCTAATCCATATACCATAACAGGCCTTCCTGCGAGCACCAGTTATGATATTTATGTTAAGGATTCTTGCGGAGTAGGAAATACAAGCCAATGGGCCACACCAGTCACCGACAGCACAAAATGTTCTGTTTATCCTGCGCCTTTTCTTGAAACCTTTGACGGATCTTCTTTTGTTGTTGGTGGTGGATTCGCCAACCCAGGGGCGATTGACCCTTGTTGGACCAGGGTGGACGGAAATACCTATTTCTGGGCACCGGAACAAAATGGAACGGTTAGTAATAACACGGGCCCTTCTGCAGATCATACAACAGGGTCTGGTAAGTTCATGTTTTCCGATGGTTTCGGACAAGCACAGCAAACTGAATTGTTAACACCTCTTATTGACTTGAGCACTTTATCAAGCCCTGAGCTTAGATTTTGGTATCATATGTATGGTGCGAGTATTAATAGGCTTGAGGTTGAGGTTTGGAGCGGTAGTGCTTGGGTAAATGAATTAACATTAACCGGTCAATCCCAAACAGCAAGTAATGATCCTTGGACGGAGGCTGTGGTTAGTCTAAATCCTTATAATGGAGATACGGTTCAAGTAAGGTTTATCGCATTCAGACAAGGAAATAACACTGCAAATGATTTGTCAATAGATGATGTTTGGATAGGTGATTCAACCGGTTGTGCAAGACCCGATTCTGCAATCCTGGTAAATGCAACTACAAATTCAATTAGTATCCAATGGAATAATTATTCAGGTATTGGTAGTGTAATTGAATATCGTCCTTCAGGCAGTACTAGTCCATTTTTAGTCAGCAAATCCAACAATGGAAATATTACTTTGAGTGGTCTTTCTCCTTCCACAACTTACGAAGTGTTTTTAAGAGATAGTTGTGGGCCTGGTAATATCAGTTTATCTACTTCCGGATTTCTATTTTCCACCCTATGTGGGGCTATAACGGCCCCTTGGTCCGAAAGTTTTGATGGAGCAGGTTGGACAGCTGGTGCAGGTAATGATAATGTTGGCGATTTAATTAACCAATGTTGGTTTAGAAATACCGGTACCTTAACCAGATGGGGAACAGGAACTGGAGGAACGAATTCTGGTCAAACGGGACCTAACAATGATGTAACCACTGGTGGTCAATATATTTATACAGAAGCTACTATTGGCACTGGGACATCAGAAATTATTAGTCCTTCCATCTTTTTACCAAGCTTTTTAAGTCAGCCAAAAGTGGCTTATTACTACCATAGGTTTGGAGCAGGAATTGACTCGATGATTGTAGAAATTGACAATGGAAGTGGCTTTGCCAGACAAACCTCCTATGTTGGTCAACAACAAAATGGCAGTAATGCACCTTGGATAAATGATTCCATTGATTTGACTCCTTTTAGTGGTGATACTATTCGAATTAAATTCATAGGAGTGAATAGCACCTTTAGGGGAGATATTGCGGTTGATGAGTTGTCTATTACTGGTACAGTTACTCTTTGCAATGATCCTACTAACATTTCTTTTACCAATATTGGAAATACAAGTGCTGAAATAAATTGGCTAAGTAATTCGGGTACTTCAGAAATAGAAATTGTTCCCGCAGGTCAACCTCAGGGTTCGGGTACTATTGTTGGCCCCGTTACATCACCATACACCATTACCACACTGAGCCCATTAACATCTTATGATGTATATATAAGAGACATTTGTGGTACACAAATGAGTAATTGGGAAGATTCTACTTTTACCACAACATCCTGTCCTGCAGTAACTGCCTTGTTTACGAGCACTAAAAATTTATTAACCGGAACTTTTGATGCTTCATCTTCAAACGGTGGAGATACATTGGTGTGGGATTTTGGAGATGGAAATTCATTAACAAGTATTGGGACAAATGCTTCAAACACCTATTTAAACCCTGGAACTTATACCGTAACCTTAATTTCTTTTAATTCTTGTGGGAACGCTGATACCATATCACAATCCATTCAAGTTTGTGATAGTATTAAAGCTCGGTTTACTGCAGTTTTAGCAGGAGATTCTACGGTTTATAATGCTGGAGCTTCATTCGGAGCAAGTACCTATCATTGGGATTTTGGTGATGGAACTGATACAACTGGAGTAATATCTGGGGTTCACAGGTATGGAGGAAATGGAACCTTTACTATAACCCTTACCGTCCATAATGCTTGCGGAGATTCTTCTGTTTTTACTGATGTTGTGCAGGCTTGCGGCACACCTGTAGCAGATTGGACTTATACCATTATTTCAACTACTTCCACGGGAATGCAAGTTCAATTTGATGGAACAAATTCTCAAAATGCCATAAATTATGCATGGGATTTTGGAGATGGAACAACCAACACCGTTTCAGCTCTGCCAGTTCATAATTATGTAGTCCCAAGTTTACTGTATACCGTTTCACTAAGGGTTACAAATCCTTGTGGTGATTTCCACACTAAAACCTTTCGATTGGATCAGATAGGTCTGGTTGAGGAGGAGGTATTGGATGGATTGGAGATATACCCGAATCCCGCCACGGATTGGTTAAATATCCGAAGTAAATCTGATAAGTCAGAAGAGGTAGAACTATCTGTTTATGATATTACAGGTAAAAAAATTATGACGACAAAAATCAGTTTTGAAAACGATGAACCAGAGAAGGTTGATATTTCAAATTTCCCACCAGGTCATTATACCCTGAGAATTGACAATAAGGGGACTTTTGATTATTACCCCTTGATCGTTAAATAAAAATTAAAAGGTCCCGATTTATTCGGGACTTTTTCGTTTAATAACTAATATCTTATCTACAATAATTGTAAGGCCACATGATGTAAAAGGGCAACCTATTGATTGTAATTTGCATCCTACCTACCACTGAGTTATACTAAACTTATACTACAATGAAATTATTTCTATCAAAGATTGTAATTAGTCTATTTCTTTTGGTGCCTTACCTTATTATTGGACAGACCACAACTTCTGCTACTTATTCAGCAGGAGATTTAAGCACTGATTTTAACAATACTTTAAGTACAGCGGCAAGCTCAAGTTGTGCTGGAGTATTAAATGTTCCTGTACCAGCCGGTAGATTTGTAACTGGAATTGATGTGTCCTATGATATGGAGGCTCTTGGAATCAATTTCTTGGATGAACAATGGTCCTATTTAGAATGTGTTACAACCAGTACAAAGGAAACTGCCATTAGTGTTGGTGTTGGATTTACCCAAGGGGTATTCTCCTATTCAAGAACAAATCTAAATATTGCCAATGGTTTAGTCCCAGCGGGTGGGATGGATTTTAATCTCCATGCCTTTAGAAGTTTTTTAAATAATGGATGCGGAATTGGTAATCAAAAAGTAAATAATAATACCTGGACCATTACGGTTACCCATATAGCCGCACCATCTTGCTTGCCTCCAACTTCATTAACAGTTTCGGCTGTTGGCTCTACAACAGCAAACTTATCATGGACCGCTGGTGGTGCCACCAATTGGCAAATTGAATATGGTCCATCAGGTTTTAGTCCTGGATCGGGAACAAAAATTCCTTCAAGCACAAATCCATTTACCCTTTCAGGTTTATTATCAAATACAAATTATGAGGTTAGAGTTCAAGATAGTTGTGGTATTGGAAATGTAAGCCCCTGGACAGGATTAGTTAGTTTTAGAACAAGCTGCGCACCGATAACAGCGCCGTGGTTCGAAGATTTTGAAAATTCGGATTGGGTAATACCGGGTTTTGGAGCCATTGGTTCTATTGACCCATGTTTTGGAAGAAATACAACTGGCAGCTTGGTTTTTGTTCCAGGCCCGCCACAATTTTCACCCTTTAATACAGGCCCTACTGGTGATCACACAAGTGGAGCGGGAAAATATGCATTTTCAGAATTTGTCACCTTTGGAAGTCCAGCGCCATTTATGGCTCAGTTAAAAACCCCAAATATTGATGTTTCAGGCTTAACTTCTCCGGAAATGTCCTTTTGGTATCATATGTTCGGAAATAGCATAGGAAGTTTACAGGTGGCAGTTTCGGCCAATGGATCAGCTTTTAGTACGATTAAAACTATTACTGGACAGCAACAAACTGCGAAAGGTGATGCTTGGATTGAGGAAATTATTGATTTATCCACCTATTCTAATGATACGATTGTGGTTCGCTTTCGTTCTCTTCAAACTGGATTTGGAACAGCTGGTGATGTGGCCATTGATGATATCAGCATTTATGAAATGCCAAGTTGTCCAAAGCCAAACAACGTTGGTTTTGTGTCAAATACCCAAAATAGTATAACACTAGATTGGACTAGTGGCGGCGCAACAAATTGGGAAGTAGAATATGGTCCTGTTGGATTTAATCCTGGATCAGGAACCAAGCTTTCTGCTACAACAAATCCCTTTACAATTTCTGGTCTCAACCCTTCCAGTAGTTATGATATTTATGTTAGAGATAGCTGTGCGGTTGGCGATGTTAGTTTTTGGGTAGGTGCAACTACTATGTCCACAGGTTGTGGTGTTGTAGCAGCTCCCTTTATCGAAAATTTCGATAATTCCAATTGGTCAAAAGGGACATTTAACTCTATTGGTACACTAGATACCTGCTGGGATAGAACACCCATCGGTTCTTTTTTCTGGAAAACTGGCCCTAGTCAATTTGTTGGGGGAACGGGTGCAGCCGTTGATCACACTCTCGGAAATATTGCTGGAAAGTATATGTATACCGAACAAACAGGATTTACACCTGGTGTTCAGGTTGCAGAAGTAACTTCTCCCTCCATTGATTTATCCGCTTTAAACGTTCCTGAACTATCTTTTTGGCATCATATGTTTGGTAATACAATGGGTGATTTAGATGTGCTAGTTAGTAACAATGGAGGAACAGCTTTTACAAGTGTTTTTACTATTTCTGGCCAACAACAAGTGAGTAACACCGAGGCTTGGCGCGAGTCAATTCTTAGCCTTTCTACTTATGCCAACGATACGGTAATTTTAAAATTTAGAGTAACCCAAACCAATTTTGGATTTAATGGAAACGTTTGTATTGACGATGTTGATATCCATGAGGCACCAACTTGTCCCAAGCCGTCTTTTTTAAGCTTGGATTTTGTTTGGATGGATAATGCAACCCTTTCGTGGACAAGTGGTGGAGCTAATAATTGGGATATTGAATATGGCCCGGTTGGATTTAGTCCAGGTAATGGTACAAGAGTAAATGTGACCTCAAATCCAGCAAATATTTCTGGTTTAAGTGCCAATACGAGTTATGATTTTTATGTTAGAGATAGCTGTGGCCTAAACGATGTTTCAATTTGGGTAGGACCAATAGAAGTTAATACCCTTTGTAACCCAACTAACGCTCCATATTTCGAAAACTTTAATTCGGCAAGTTTTTCTCCCGGAACTGGGTTTGCAGATATTGGAACAATAGATCCATGTTGGAGAAGAGATAATACTGTGAACATGTCTTGGAAAGGAGGCCCCGCACCTTTTTTACCTTTCAATACAGGCCCAGCTGTTGATCATACAGATGGAACTTCAACGGGTAAATATGTTTTTGCCGATGCCATTGGATTTAATGTAGGAAATCCGAGAGAAACTAACCTTTGGTCGGAGGCAATTAATATTACATCTTTAACCAATCCTCAATTGAGTTTTTGGTACCATATGTTTGGACAAGAAATTATTAGATTGGAGGTGTATGTGAGTGACAATGGAGTTAATTGGACTCAAGAACTTACACTTTCAGGTCAAAAACAAAATGCCAAAGCAGATCCTTGGAAAGAAGCAATTGTCCCTTTAACTTCTTATGGAGACACCATTCAAATACGATTTAAGGCTGTGGGAAGTACCACAGGAATTGCCTCAGATATTGCCTTGGATGATATTAATGTTGACGAAGCACCAGCATGTCCAAAGCCTCAAAACTTGTCTGTTACGACTACAACCAATAGCAGTATTACAATAGATTGGACAGGTGGTGGAGCAACAAATTGGGATATTGAATATGGCCTGATAGGTTTTACTCCCGGTACAGGAACGATTCTAAATGTTACCTCGCAACCATCTTCCATAACTGGCTTAAATGCTAATACTGGTTATTCGTTTTATGTTAGGGATAGTTGTGGTACTGGTAACTCCTCCGTTTGGGTAGGACCTATTTCGGATACAACAGATTGTAACCCTTTAACAGCACCATGGACTGAAGATTTTGAATCTGCGGTTTGGGTGGTTCCGCCATTTTTTGGAACAGGCTCTATTGACCCTTGTTGGGGAAGAGAAATTCATTCTTTTTTATGGGTCCCAGGACAATTAACGACACCATCCTTTGGTACCGGACCGAATGTTGACCATACCACAGGTACAGGTAAATATTTGTATTCAAAATTTAATTTTGGTATTGCACAAAACACAAGAACAAAAGTTGAAACCCAATTAATAGATCTAAGCCCTTTGACCGTCCCAGAATTTAGTTTTTGGTACCATATGTTCGGAGATCAAATTGATTCCCTAATTGTTGAGGTTTCTGACGGTTTTTCTTGGTCTACCGAATTGGTATTAGCGGGTCAACAGCAAAACTCAAACGTTGCTCTGTGGCAGGAAGCAATTGTAGATCTTAGCTCTTATGCCAATGATACTATAAAGATAAGGATGACTTCAGTTAGAATTGCCAACAATACTCAACGCGTAAATGTTGCATTAGATGATTTAGATATTCACGAACAACCCACCTGCCCAAGACCATCAAATTTGGTTTTGTCAGGAGCTTCTTCAAATGCAATTACCCTTGGGTGGACTACAGGCGGTGCTAGCAATTGGCAAATTGAATATGGAGCACCTGGCTTTGTCCAAGGAACAGGAACAATCTTGAGCGCTACTACAAATCCTTTTACTGTTACGGGTCTGAATAGTTCTTCTGCTTATGATTTTTATATTAGGGACAGTTGCGGGATTAGTGACGTAAGTGATTGGTTCGGACCAGAAACTGGTTCCACACTTTGTCTTCCTCTTAGTGCACCATTTATTGAAACCTTTGATGGTTCCAACTACATCCCTGCAGTGAATTTTAATGATACAGGCACAATTGCTAGTTGCTGGGATAGAAGTAATGCCATTTTTTACTGGACCCCAGGTCCACCTCAATTCCCAGCTTTTAATACAGGTCCTTCTGGAGATCATACAACAGGTTCTGGGCAATATATGTTTACAGATATTGGCGTTGGAGTATTTACTCCTCCTTTTAATGCGAGTTTAGTTACTCCTTATATTGATCTTTCTCCTTTAACTGTTCCAGAATTAAGTTTTTGGTACCATATGTTCGGAGCAGGAATAGGTGATTTAATTGTTGAAATTGACAATGGAAGCGGTTTCACGAATTTGGTCACTTTTTCAGGTCAACAACAAACGGCATCCACGGACGCTTGGAAAGAGTCCATCGTAAACTTAAACTCTTATGCTAACGACACGGTGAGATTCAGATTTAGAGGTGTTATGCCGAATATTAGTTTTCAATCTCAACACGCTATTGATGATATAAGTGTTCAGGAAGCCCCTTCTTGCCCTAAACCTCAAGGCTTAAACCAGATCGGGATAACTACCAATAGTATTAGATTGGATTGGACCACAGGAGGAGCTACCAATTGGCAAATTGAATACGGACCAGTTGGTTTTACACCCGGAACAGGAAACATTCTGAACGCAACTACAAAACCCTTTACAGTAAATGGATTAAGTCCCAATACCTCCTACGATTTTTATGTAAGAGACAGTTGTGGTATCGGTGATTTAAGTGAATGGTTCGGACCAATTTCAGATACAACAGATTGTAGTGTTTATACAGCGCCATATACTGAGCCATTTGATAATACGGATTGGGTTCCGTCAAATGGTTTTGATGCTGGTGTAATCAGTCCATGTTGGAATAGAATTGCTACAACTGGTTATTTCTGGACTTCAGGACAAAATGGAACAACAACTTTTAATACAGGACCAGATGCAGACCATACTTCAGGAACTGGAAAATATATTTATGCTGAAGGTTTTAATAATACAAGCCCAATTATTACTTCCCCTTCAATAGATATTAGTGGTTTAACGAATCCTGAGTTGAGATTTTGGTACCACATGTTTGGGGCAAATATTGACAAACTAAGGGTTCTTATTTTTGATGGGACTTCCTGGACTTCTCAAGTTACCATTTCTGGTCAACAACAAACCTCCAATGGGGATGCATGGCAAGAAAGAATTGTAGATTTATCATCCTATATAGGTGATACTATTAAAATTAGGTTTAGAGCCTTTAAACTAGGAGGATTTGGACAACAAGGTGATATGGCTGTTGATGATGTATGGATAGGAAACACACCAACCTGTGCTTCGCCATCTAATATTAGCACAAGCTCACCAACTCTAAATTCAGTAACTGTTGGATGGACAAGTGGAGGAGCAAATAACTGGCAAATAAGATATAGACAAGCAGGAACATTTGGCCCTTACACGATAGTACAAACCAATACTAATCCGCATGTTTTAACAGGATTAAGCAATTCTACGAGTTATGAAATATCTGTACAAGACA
>CAKZNE010000292.1 GCA_937129395.1 uncultured Cryomorphaceae bacterium
ACTATAATGAACTTTATTTTGAGTGAAATCGGGAATTTGGTTGGCAATACTTCCGACACTTCCGAAAACGACGAGTCCAAATCTCCACCAAATCTTAGGGACACGATATTCGGATTGTAGCATCCAAACGTGATTCCCTCTGTAACGACCTTCAAAGTAACCACGCATTTTTTTTGTACCGCCAATCACCGCCATTTCATTAAAAGGCACATCCCCAAAATTAAAATTAAACCAACCATTAAATGCCAAAGTATGGTTATAACGATTCGTCCAATAAGTACTTGCATCTAATGCAATACGATTGAAATTAAAATCATTCTTAATGGAGATTTTGGTTTTACTAGTCAAAGACCTACGCTTTATGTAAATGGAAATTATTATTCCCAGGTTTATACCAATAATGTAACCTCACAGAACGATACCATTACCTATACATTCTTTGGTGCAAATGCAAATTTTTATTCGCAAACAGATTCCATTAAAATTGAGTTAATTAATAACTCTGGAGTTGATGGTATTGCTGGATCTTTTCACCAAATTGATTTAAGGGTAGTAAAGAATACCAATTGGGTAGCCATTACAGGATCAAACGGTGGAACCTTGGCGCCAAACGGGAGTACAAACCATAATTTGTTATTTAATACGGCTGGATTAACTGTAGGAACCTATAGAACTATTCTTCAGATAAGAAGTAACCAAGCAAATAACCCCTTCGTTCATATTCCTTTGGTAATGAAGGTGGTATCCGAAGAAAAATTAGTTCTTTCAGACACCTGCGTAAATTTTGCAAATACATTTATCGGTGATACTTCATTTAAAAGATTGGTGATTTACAATGTGGGTTGCCAACCGTTAATCGTGAGTAATATTATTAACACCAATAATGTTTTTAAGCTTTCCTCTACCTCCGGAACCGTTGCTATTGATGATTCCTTGGTAATTGATATGGAGTTTGTTCCTACTATTCCAGGGAACTATTCTGCATCATTAATAATTAATAATAGTGATACAAACAGAATTGTTTGTGTGAACGGAACCGCCGTTGCAAAACCGGATGCTGGATTTACAAGCTTTGAAGATCACGCCTGTATGGGGAAATTTATTTTTCAAGATACAAGTGTATATACTCCAACAGGTTGGCAGTGGGATTTTGGGGATGGAAATTTGAGTACAAGCCCAAATCCAACTCACTTCTTTCCAGAACCTGGGTTTTATAATGTGAAATTAACCGTGGTAAACCTCAATGGGCTGGATACCATGACTCAAATTATTGAATCCAAAGCTTTAGCGGCAGAATTCACTATGTCCAATGATACGGTTTATGGAGATTCTATTGTAAATTTTGGAGACAGTAGTAGAGTTGGAAGTTCTTGGGCCTGGGATTTTGGTGATGGAAATTCTGATACAGTTAAAAACCCTAATCATACCTATACTCAAACAGGTACCTTTACCGTAAGTTTTACCGTTACAAATGCCTTTGGATGTTCAGAAACTTTAACCAAAACCATTGTTGTACTTAGCAATATTGGTTTAAAAGATTCAGAAAAAATGAATTGGTTGTCTGATGTATATCCCAACCCATCAAAAGGATTGTTTTATTTAGAGCTTACTGAAAATGCGGCCCCATGGATGAATGATTTGGAAGTTCAGGTTTCGGATATGACAGGAAGAAAAATAATATCCCTATCCAATTTAAAGGAATTTAAAACTACTATTGATTTAACAACCTTTGAATCCGGTGTTTATTTGATGCAAATCTATAGGAAGGGAGAATTAATGTCCTATAAAAGGCTAATCAAAAAATAATAAAAAAAGAATTTTAGTAAAAAGGCCAACTGTGAGATTCTCACAGTTGGCCTTTTTTATTTCATATAAGCCCGAAATGATCCGGTTTGAATTCCCTATTTTTGGCTCGTGTTAATTTCAGAAATTTTTGGATATATAGGGGCCTTGGCAATTGGCCTAACCCTAGGCCTTACAGGAGCAGGGGGCTCCATTCTTACTGTCCCAATATTAGTTTATTTACTTGGCTACGAAGCCGTAGTTAGTACAGGATATTCGCTTTTCATTGTGGGTTGTACAGCAGCAGTGGGTGCCATCAGAAACCTAATAAAAGGTTTTACAAAAGTGAAGGTGGCTATTTGGTTTGGTCTTCCTAGTATGCTAAGTATTTTTATCACTCGCAAATTTATTATCCCTTCAATTCCATCTGAAATAGGAAATGTAGGCTCCCTAGTGTTCACAAAAGAGATTGCGGTAATGATGCTGTTTGCCAGCCTTATGATTTTTTCAGGACTGAGAATGGTGAAAAGGAAAAAAGAGAATACTAAAGTTGAAATACTTGAGATAAAATATTCACGACTAATTTTTCAAGGATTGTTTGTGGGCGTTTTAACCGGTTTGGTTGGTGCTGGAGGAGGGTTTTTAATCGTTCCTGCTTTGGTAATTATGGCCAATTTGCCAATGAAAAATGCAGTTGGAACATCTTTGTTAATAATCGCGACAAATTCAATGGTGGGTTTTTTGGGTGACCTAAGTAATAGATCCATGGATTGGGGATTTCTGTTGCCCTTTGCCGCTATTGCAATTGCGGGTATTTTTGTGGGAATGTCTTTGGCCGATAAGGTAAACGGAGCACAGCTAAAACGAGGTTTTGGATATTTCGTTTTAGCTGTGGCTGGATTTATTTTGTTTAATGAAATAGGATCGATTTTCTATCCCTAATGAATTTACTTTTCGTTGTAGTTTAATACCATTATCAAGTTTCCATCAGCGTAAAATTCAAAGTCTCCATTTGCACCTTCATCATAAGCTTGGAATTCCCAATAGAAAATCTCATCATCTTGAAATTCATTTAGATCTTCATCTACAATTCTAATTTCCCACATTTCGTCTGTAGCTAAAATTTCAGATGGAAATACAGTTGTAGTTGGTAAAAAGGAACTGTTGTTTTCTGTGTAAGTACTAAATTCCCATTCGTTAGCGGAACGTCTCTTAAGATCTATTCGAATGTCTGGGGCACTATTGTCAGGGTCATAATTTAATGCTGGAAGAGCAAGAACCTCGGCAGTTTTAAAGTAGCGGTTTGGGTATTCCAAATATTCTTCTTTTACACAACTACTGAGAAAAAGTACGGCGGCGAAGAGGATTAATTTTTTCATAATATTTTTGGTTTGGTGTTGGTTTCTTTTATTGTTTCCCTAATTTTCAAAAATGAGGCCAAACTTTTTTGAATATGTTAATGTTCTGTAAAACAAGTGCTTGCCTTTATTGAGAAATAAATTATATTTTATTGTTTTAATTTTAGAATTATGTCGAAATATAAGGAAATTGGATTGTGTTTAGGTGG
>CAKZNE010000293.1 GCA_937129395.1 uncultured Cryomorphaceae bacterium
AGAAGGAAACCTTAAAGTAAGAGTTCTTTTGGCTCAAGCCCTTTTTGGAAATCCTGATATCCTTATTCTAGATGAACCTACCAATGACTTGGATCTAAAAACCATTACCTGGCTGGAAGATTTTTTATTGGATTTTAAAAATACAGTGATTGTTGTTTCCCATGACCGTCACTTCCTTGATACAGTTTGCACCAGCATTGCCGATATCGATTACGGAAAAATTAAACTCTTTACTGGAAATTATACTTTTTGGTATGAAAGTAGTCAACTTGCGCTAAGACAAAGAGCTTCTGCCAATAAGAAAGCGGAAACTAAAAAGGCTGAATTGCAAGAATTTATTTCTAGGTTTAGTGCCAATGCTTCCAAAAGTAGACAGGCTACAAGTAGGAAAAAATTATTGGACAAAATTAATTTGGATGATATACAAGCTTCGTCCAGAAGATATCCCGCTATTATTTTCAACCAATCTCGGGAGGCTGGTGACCAAATTTTAGAGGTAGAAAACCTATCCGCTGTTTCCGATGGCCACGTACTTTTCAAAAACCTAAGCTTTAAAATCAATAAAGGAGATAAAATTGCTTTTTTAAGTGATAATAGCATGGCTACCACTGCTTTATTCCAAATTTTAGCCGGTGAAAGAGAAGCTGATAGTGGGACTTTCCATTATGGACAAACCATTACCAAGACTTATTTGCCAAACGAAAACGCACATTATTTCGATACCAAAGACAGTTTAATTGATTGGTTAAGAGAGTATTCTGAAAATAAAGACGAGGTTTATGTACGTGGATTTTTAGGGAAAATGCTTTTCTCTGGTGAGGAGAGTTTAAAATCTGCAAAAGTCCTTTCTGGTGGTGAAAAAGTAAGATGTATGCTTTCCAGAATGATGCTCGCTGAAGCCAACCTCCTAATTATTGACGAACCAACAAACCACTTGGATCTGGAATCCATCCAAGCTTTTAACAACTCTTTGGTTGATTATAAAGGAACCATTTTCTTTACCTCTCACGATCATGAGTTTACACAAACTGTAGCCAACAGAATCATTGAAGTTGGACAGTTAGACCATTTGGATAAATTAATGACCTACGACGAATTTATTACAGATTCTAAAATCGCTGAGCAAAGAGAAAATCTAAAAAGTACACAACCAGCTTAATTTGTTTAATCTTTCCTTAAAAGAAGAAGTGCACCAGGCCTGTATTCAAAAAATACAAGGGCAATTGGATATGCTCCAAAATGCAATTTCTCAGGCGAAAGAATCTTTAAATTCAGAATCTAAAAGCTCTGCGGGGGATAAACATGAAACCGGACGAGCCATGGCTCAGTTGGAATTGGAAAAATTAGGAGGTCAATTTGAAAGTGCGCGAAAACTTTATCAATTAGCAGATCGCCTTCCCTTTCAAACTCAATTGAAAACCATAAAGTCGGGAAGTTTGGTTCTAACCGAAAATTTCGTCTACTACATTTCCATTGGCCTGGGAAAAACAAATCTCAAGTACCAGGACAAAGAAATTTACACCATTTCCCCTGCCTCTCCTCTAGCCCAAAGCATTCTCGGTCTTTCCAAGGGTGAAGAATATGGATTAAAAGGAAGGACAAATCAAATTTTGGACTGCATATAGTACCCTCATTTCTAGCCTTTCGTTGAAGCTTCGTATTTCTTTAAAAAACAAATAATTCGTTTTTCCCTACGAATAATAAAATAGCATCTATACTTAATAATGGTTGCCCCTTTCCGCTTCTGGTCTGCCTTAAGTTTACATCGTAATACAAACAAACACAAAAACACACACGATGAAAACAACAATTAAATTATCCACCATTAGCGCCGTTTTACTTTTAGCTTTTAGCTTAGGAAGCTGTAATCAAAACAATGAATCTGGAACATATACTGCCGAAAAACAACAAGTTGTAACAAAGTCCTTACTGTATAATATACGTCTCGCAGACGGAATGCCTTTAAACCTTTCCATTTCTACTAGGTGGGAGATAGAGGACAGCAAAAAATTCTACAAAACCTTTGAAAGCAAAGGGAAATATGACACTCTGGTTTTAATGCCAAGACAACAGGAATTGGCCAATAATATTTCCAATTTATACGAAAGTGTAGATTCCGTTTTTACAACACAAAGACATGTTTATATCAAAGATTTAAAAGCCTATATCACCAAAAACCTAGGGGAAGAAAATGTGAAAATTGAAGATGTAATTATCGCTCAAATTGAATTTCCCCAAACTTATGTTCAAACTAAAGAGAGACTTGCTCTACAAGATCAAGAGCTAAAAAGAATAAGAAAGCAAAGCGTTATTGACCTTGAAAATGCAGAGTCTAACCGTAAAAACGCAATCGCTCAAGGAGCCGTAAACGTAGAACAGGCCAAGCTAAATGCTGAATTAGAGAAAATAAATGCTGTTACAGAAGGAAGCAGAAGAAAATCCATGTTGGCCAGAGCGGAAACTGAAAAGCAAGTTGCCGAAAAAAGAGCAGAATCTGAAGCTCGTCGTCAAGTTTTATTAGCCCAAGCCGACGCTGAAAAGCAAAAATTATATGCTGATGCAGATATCGATAAGAAAAACAAGCTTAAAGATTTAGAAGTGAAAAAATTAAAAGAATTGAATCTAGTAGCCCTGGAAAATGAAAAGAAAAAAGATCTTATCATGTTTGACCAAAAAGTAAAAATGGCCGGTTTATTCAATGACAATCCAACTTACGCCAGCTACCTAATAAACAAACAATTGGCAGAAAGCGTTGAAATCGCTGTACTTCCTACAGGTACAGATGCCAACGTATTTTCAAGCTTGTTAAACAACAGCATGGGCACTAAAAAATAATATTAAAAACACCAGTTTGAAAACTCGTTTTCATGTGTTCGTTCATCATCCGGTGAATGTAGCCGTCAGCCTAAAAAGTTGGCGGCTTTTTATTTTAGACCTGAAATAACCTGAACCACCTCTGCCCTTTTCCGAGCAGAAACAGGAATATTGGAGCTGTCGTTCATTAAAATATAACCGCCATCCCCTTTTATAAATTCCTTTACATGGACTAGGTTTATTAAATGAGATTGGTGGGTTCTTAAAAAACCAGAACTGGAAAGCAATTGATCGTAAAACTTTAAAGTCTTAGTCACCAACACCTTATGTTGGTCTTCAAAATAAAAAGTGGTGTAGTTTACACTGGATTCACATCTGATAATATCGGAAAGTTCACAGATATGGATTTTCTCTGCAGTATGAAGCGCGATTTTTTCCATCTTTTCTGTATTGGAAACGCTATCCCTTAGAAGATCTACCTGTTTTTGTCCATCCGCCTTTCCTTGAGCTATAGCTTTTTCAACTGCCTTTGTAAGTTCATCAACATCAATAGGTTTTAGCAAATAATCAACAGCAGAAAACTTAAAAGCCTTTATGGCGTGAGCATCTGAAGCAGTTGTGAATATTACTTTGAAATGAATTTCATCCAATAATTCCAAAATATCAAAACCACTTCCGTCCTTCATATTGATATCTAAAAAAACAATATCCGGGCGTAGTTTTTTAATGGCTTTCAGTCCAGTTAATACACCTTCAGCCTCCCCTATTACTTCTATTTGTGGACAAAAACTATTCAAATCTCTTTTCAGAAAATCTCTAGCTTTTAGTATATCATCAATAATTATTGCTGTGTGTACCATAGAATGTTTGCTGGGCTAATTTAGGAAACTTAAGAATCTTCAGGATTAAAAATAGCCAATCGCAAAATCACTTTTGTGCCAAGGCTATTACCTAATTTATCTTCGAGGTCAATAATCTCTATGCTCGACTTTTCGGAGCTTAAAAACTGTAATCTTTCGCGGGTTACTTCAAGGGCGGTGGATTTATGCAGACTATTGGAAGTTTCCTTGATTTCGGAAGATTTATTTCTCCCTACACCATCGTCCTCAATTTGGCATTCCAGAATATTTCCAAGGTCTTTAAAAGCAATTTTAATTAGGCCTTTTCTACTTTCTAAATGACTCATACCATGAATAATAGCATTCTCTACAAAAGGCTGGATTATCATAGGTGGAATCTTAATAAACTCTTTTTCAATATCTTCTGGAATATCAAACTGGTATTCAAAACCATCTTCATTTACAAATTGTTCAATGGCCAAATAGTTCTCTAGGGTTTCAATTTCGGATTCCAAGCTTATCTCATTTTGACGGGAGTTTTCCAAAATCTGTCGCATTAGCCTGGAAAATTTGGAAAGATATTCCCGAGCTATCTCCTCCTCTTTTGTGGCGATTAAGGCTTGTATGGAATTTAGGGTATGGAAAATAAAGTGGGGATTCATTTGCAATCGCAAGGCCTTTTGTTCCAAAATCACCAAATCCTTTTCCATGGATATTTTTTCCTGCTTGGCTTTCGACTTTCGTTTGATAGTGCGGAATCTATTGGTGAAAATTAAAACTAGAATCAGCACTCCAGCAGATATATAGGCTAGAATAAACCAGTCCTCTTTCCAAAGCGGCTTTTCAATGGTAAAGCTATAGCTTAAAGGAGTTCTGTTCCAAATTCCATTTTCGTTCATGGATTTTACTTGAAAACTGTATTCTCCCGGTTTTAAATTGGAATAGTTAACTGATCTTCTTTTACTTGCAGGAGACCATTTTTTATCCATCCCTTGCAGAAACCATCGGTATCTTACTTTTTTGGGTAAGGTTTGGGTTATCCCCAGAAATTCAAAAGTTAAGTTGTTTTCGTTGTAGGGTAGTTTTATGGTTTTGAAGGATTTTGGATTATAAAAACTCGTGTTCTCAATTGGAGTATAGTCCAAATTTATAGAAGTGAAATTTAGGATGGGCGGAGTTTGGTTTGAAATTCTTACCTCTGATAAATATTTATGTAGTCCATTAATAGTCCCAAACCACATATCCCCACTAGGATCTGCATAGACAGAATTGATATTTGTTTCCACACCCGTAAAACCTTCATCACTTCCAAAATGATACGATTCAATTATTTGACCTCCATTTTCCAGTTTAAATTTATCAACTCCTTTTTCGGTTCCCAGCCACAGGTTTTGCAGCACATCAAATTTTAATACGTAGATATTAGATGAAACTAAATTTGCATTCCCAGAGAATTCTTTGATTTTAAATTCCTTTTCATACAAAGGCAAAATATTTACTCCGGAATTGGTGGCGATCCATAGTTCACCAGACTCATTTTCGTCGAGGGACCTCACGGTTTCGGATAAAAGCCCATCAGAAACTCTAAAATTTACGATTACAGAATCATTTTCAAAATAGCCAATTCCCCCGTGTCTACTGGCAAACCAGACTCTTCCCAATTTATCGAGATGTAGATCTATAAAGCGATTGCTGTTTAATCCATCTGCTTGGCGGTAATTTCTAAAAATCGGTTTCCCCAAAGAATCGAATTTACTTAAACAGCTTATTCCACCTCCGCTAGTAGCCATCCAAATCCTGCCTTTTTTATCCTCAATTATGTCTTTTATCCAATTACTTCCTAAGCCATCTTTAGTTTTATAGAAAACAAAAGTATCACCATCAAAAAGAGCCATTCCTGAACCTTCAGTACCTATCCACAATAAACCATCTTTACTTTGAAAAATCGCTTTTACTTTTTTATCGGTAAATCCTGAATCCAAACCGTAACGAGTAGCTCTGTTTTTTCTAAAAAGGCTTATTCCACCTGCGCTGGAGCTTAACCAAAGCGAATCCTTAGATCCTTCAATAGCATAAATATAATTTCCTTTCAGCCCATTATTTCGGTCATAATGCTCAAATTGTTGCCCTGAATATTTACTTACGCCACCACCAGAAGTCCCCAGCCAAAAATTCCCCCAGCTGTCTTTAAAAATGCAATTCACAAAATCATTTGCCAAACCAGCTCTTTCTGTAAGTTGAGAATAGCTGCTGTCACTAGGATTGTAAATACAAAAACCTTGATTTACCGTTGCAATCCATATTTGGGATGCTGAATAGAAATAAAGGTTATTCGCAATAAGGTTGGAGTTTATACTAAGGCCAATTGGACTTTTAACTTCACCATTTTTGATGTAATTTATTCCATTTCCATAAGTTCCAATCCAAGTTCCTCCAGAAGTATCGTAACAGATGGATCTAACCAAATTCCCAGATAAGCCATTGGTTTTGGAGAAGCTTTCAATTTCCCCCTTATAAAGCCTGGAAACCCCGGCATCGCTGCCAATCCATAAACTGCTGTCCTTTTGCCATTGGATAAAGGAAATATCTCCTTTGGTAATTAAACCTCTTGGTTTGAAGGGAATTAAAACCGAATCGAGAATTTTAAAAAGACCGCTGTTTGTTCCTATTAGAATACTGTCATTTAATGATTCGGAGATTGCGGAAATTTTGAGTTTCTTAAAATCGGATTTGATTTCCCTAAAACTACTTCCCTCATAAACAGTTAAACCATTGCTGCTTCCTATCCAAAGCCTTTGTTTTGAATCTGTTAGAAGCTTAAGAATGTAATTACTGGCCAGTCCATCATTTTGGGTAAATGTTTCAAATTCAAGACCATTAAACCGGCTCAATCCACCTCCGTTTGTTCCCATCCATAAATAGCCTTTGGCATCTTCCTCTATACAATACACTTGAGATTGGGCCAAGCCATCATTTAGGCCCAGATTGGAAAACTGGAACTGTTGAGCTTTTATCGAAATAGAAAAAATAATGGATAGAAAAGTAAATGCAAAGCAGCAAGTTGGAATGGAAAATCGCTTCGTTTCCTTAATTTCTAGACTTTTTATAATTCTATCTATCACTTAAACTTATAGTTTATTTAGATTTATTCACTCTACTCTAAATCAACACTATACATAGGGTCTAACTTGGTTTTAGAATAATTTTACCCATGAATTTTAGCTCTTCTTTTTTAAAGGACACATCATCGTCACTTTTGAATTTTACCATTCCTACTTTAAAGTATTGTGGAGCGCCAATTAGTATTTGAAATTCGTTTTTTGCAGGCTTGACCACTAGTCTGCCATTTTTTTCTTCAGAATAGGCGGGTAAATCCATTTCAAAAAGATACCAGTTGACATCCCCATCAATCACCAGTCTTTTGGCCAACTTCCCTTTCAAAGGTAGAATTGAGCCTATGGAAGTTTTCCCTCTTAAGGGCGCTTTCATATTCACATTTAAACCTAAATAATCTGGTTGTTGATTGAACAATGGTTTCACCATGCCTTTACTTAATGTAAGAGGAGCCACATAACCTTGAATAATATTGGTGCTATTAAAACTAACCACCAAATACACCAAAATAAAGGTATAACTATAGGCCGAGCTTAAAAGAAAATCATTTGCACTTACTTGATCATTAAGGATATATATAAATACATAGCCAGAAAAAAGAATGAAAAGCAACAAATTGAATAGGCGGGTTTTATTTAGGACTAAATCGAGGTTTTTCTCGGGATGGTAGTATTGCGAAATATTGATAAGGTTGTTTTTCATAATGGCGAAAAGGTGAATACTCACCAAGAAAAACAACATGGTGAACAAGAAAAAATTGGAATTCTCAAAACCGAGACTTGAAAAATCAAAAATTAACCAGAAATCGTAGAAACCATGAGCGAGAGAAGCAAGTCCAAATCCTATAAAAAAGGCCTTAAGCATACTTTTTCCTTTATATCGGGCCATAGCCATACAATAGCAAATTATCCCTGTATCGAACATGTGGGAAACGCTGGAAAAAAAGGCTCTACCATTAAGTGCTTTAAGATTTGTGCTTTGTAGGTATTGTATATTTTCAATAAAAGCAAAACCCAAAGCGGAGACTGAACCGAATAAGATAAAATCAAAGGGTTCGTCCATTTGCTTGCTCAGCACTAAAAGAATTAAAACAGGTATTATTTTAACAAACTCTTCTGTTGCTCCAATTCTAAAAATGACATAAAGGATATCATTAAACAAATTGTGGTTTTCTTTCAGTCCTACAAAATCCCAAAAAGGTGCAATGGCAAATACCAAAAAGGTTGTACCACAAGCCATTGCGAAGGTGATAAAGACGTATATGAATTTTTCCTTTTCGTAAATATCCAACCATGATATGAATAAATACCAACCGAAAGAAATCAATCCTGATAGTAAAACTGAAAAGTAAAAAGTAAGATTTAGCCCTTCTGTCCAGGAGAAATCTGGTGGGCGAATATTGAAATAATCATTGATTAAATAAATGGGAATTAAAATAATAGAGAAAGTGAAAACCAGCCCAATTAGATGAATTCGTACGGCTCTTTTGTCTTTTATCTGTTTGGAAAAAGAAAAATCATCCCACCACAGGTAAATAAAAACGACAAGTGGAAGAATTAAAAAAAGCATAGAGTTAATTTGATCCGGAAATAAAAAGTTCCTTGGAGCAAATTAACTAAATGCTTTCATTATAAGCCTATTTAATAGGCCTTTTTAAATCTATGAGATTTTAGTAACGGCGACGTTTTGGTTTGGAATTATCTCCACCACCATAACCACCTCTGTCGCTTCTATCACTTCTGTTTCCACCACCTCCACGGTCGCTTCTATCTCTTCTTTTGCTCTTACCTCTATCGGAACTTGCGCTGCCTCCTCTTGAAGATTTATCATCATCGCGGTTTAACCTTACGGCTCTTCCGTTGTATTCCAAATCTTTAGAGCTTAGCTTTCCAGCGGCTTCGGCTTCTATATCAAAGAAAGAATGCATTCTTTGGATATTTATTCTTCCAATATCATCGCCTTTAACACCGGTTTCGTCACAGATAAATCTCAACAATTTTCCTTTGTTGAATTCGTCCATTTCTCCTACACCAATAAAAAAGCGTTGCTTGTTTTCATCCCCATCTCTTGGACCTCTATCTCCTCTAGAGCCTCTATCACGATCTCTCCTATCTCTACTTCTACCGCCGCGATCTCTATCTCTTCCTCGGCCACCTCTATCATCACCACCTTTATCAAAATCTAAATTGATAATATTATCTGGCTCATCTTTAATAGAAGAAAGCTCCTTGGCAACCAATTTTGCAATTAATTCCTCATGACTCAATTCCCCTAAAAATTTGTAGGCTTGGTTTAAGGCTTCAGCTGGACTGTCCTTTTCATCCGTGAAATTTGCAATATGTTCTGCCCATCGAGCAATTCGATTACTGCTAATTTCCTTCATGCTAGGGATATGTGCTTTTGTAAACCGAATTTTCAGTCTATTTTCAAGCATGGTCATTTTCCTTTTATCAGATCTTGTTACCAAGGATAAGGAAATACCTTTTTTACCTGCTCTTGCAGTACGTCCACTTCGGTGGGTGTAATATTCAGGATCATCTGGCAAGGCAAAATGAACCACGTGTGTAAGATTATTAACATCTATACCTCTGGCAGCCACATCAGTAGCTACTAATACCCTTAAAGTTCCGGAGCGGAATCTTTTCATTACTGCATCCCTTTGTTGCTGAGATAAATCTCCGTGCAAAGGTTCTGCAGCATAGCCAGCTTCAACTAAAGCTTCTGCTAAATTTTGAGTGTCGCGTTTTGTTCTACAAAAAACAACACCATATAAATCGGCATCATAATCTAGAAACCTTTTAAGAACTGAGGCTTTTTCGGATGCTTTTACATTTACAAACTGATGTTCAATATTTTCATTTACTACCACTCCTGTATTGGAAATAACTTCCTTAGGATTGTTCATGTAGTTTTTTACCATTCCCTTGATTTCTCTAGGCATGGTGGCTGAAAATAGCCAAGTTGTTTTATCCTCATGGGTGAAGGAAAGGATTTTATCCAATTCGTCCTTAAATCCCATGTTCAGCATTTCATCTGCTTCATCCAAGATTAAAAATCTTAGTTGATCCAATTTAACCGCTCTTCTTTCTGCTAGGTCAATAAGCCTCCCTGGCGTTCCTACGATTATTTGTGCTCCTCGGCGAAGCTGTGAAATTTGTGTTTGAATGCTAGCTCCTCCGTAAACACATACTGTACTTAATTTTCCTAAATATTTGGAATAAGACTCTAATTGTACCGCAATCTGTTGGGCCAATTCACGCGTTGGTGCAAGCACTAAGGCTTGAGTGTTGCGATCGTCAAAATCTAATAATTCCAATAATGGTAATCCAAAGGCAGCAGTTTTACCTGTACCTGTTTGAGCTAAACCAATAAAATCACCGTCCTCTTGTAATAATATGGGAATGGTTTGTTCTTGAATTTTGGTAGGATTTTCGAATCCCATTTCGTCCAAAGCTTTAAGAACATTACTTGATAGGCCAAGGGCCTTAAAATCTGTCAATTGTAATAACTTAAAAATGAGGCGCAAAGATACGCTTTGTTTATGGAAATGATATAATTACAGATTTTAATCTTCTGCGGAAGTGTAAACAATTTACTGTTTGTAAATAAGGAAGAAAACGATGGTTTGGTAAATCCATACTAGACTGAAAAAAATATGAATAAACGTCTCAAAGCTTTTACCCCTCCATAGTTTTGGAGAGAAATAGAATTGCTGGAATAAAAATCGAAAGCCCCAGAAGATTGCAAATCCCAAGCAAATCATGTTTCCTAGTTCCGTAGATACTAACAAGTCACTTTTGAAAAAACATAAGGTGCCCATTAAAAATACGGCAAGTGCAATAAAAAACGTGTGACTAAGGTACAATTGACGATTAATCAAACTCAGAGCTTTCAACTCCTTTTTCCAATTAAAATAATGAAAAAAGCCACTATGAGCCATTCCCAAAATCATCAGCCATATTCCTATTATCTTAAGGTGCAGTATCATGTTTTCTGAATATTAAAGGTCTTAACCCATGGATTTTCCTTTCTAATCCGATTAAGTTGGAATCCTGTTCGCTTAAATAAATCCAGCCAAGTCTTTTGGGAGAAAAAATGAAAGAATCCAAATGTATAAGCCACAAAATTGTAAAAATCCCTTTGGTGCTCTGTTAAGAGAATCCGTCCACCCGGTTTTAAAATCCGTTTTAATTCTTCGAAAAAGAGAATGCGATTTTCATGTTCCCGAATTTCATGAGCGGCAAAAAATAGTAGAATTAGATCTTTTGAATTTGATTCAAGGGGAAGTTTAAAATCTAGCACTTGATTTAATTCTTCTTTTGGGTTTTGCTTTCGAGCGATTTTTATGGAAGTTTCCCTCTTTTCCAGGCTTTTAAAGATATCCAAATGCTCGATGGTTTGCTTTGGATATTTATCTTTAAGAAGATCCCCTATTTCATCAAAGCCAGCGCTTATGTTTACAATTTGGGAGTTTTGATCTAAAGGAATGTCTTTCAAATAGTCCAGACTATATAAGGGGGAAATATCATAAATCCAATGACTTACAATTAAGGACAAAGCCATAAGTAGCCAACTTGTTTGACTAATAAGCCCAATAATTCTCAGCATCTCGTTTTCAGTGCTCACCAAAAGGTAAATTCCAAGAAGTCCAAACAAAAGGCCAAGTAAATATTTCGGAAGGTTGAACTTCAACACATTTACCAGGCCCTGGTATTTTGTTCTTTGCATTAGTATTCTATAATTTGTCCTTTTTGCCATTGGTAATCCACATTTTCAATTTTAAAAGCACTGGCGAGTTTTGCATTGGGGAAAAGCTTTTTAGAATAATCTGGAAATTCGATGGACTTTACCTCAATCGGCTTGGCTTCCCATTTATCTCTTTTTCCTTCCACAACCAAAATCTTGTTTTCCATAGCAAGATCTGTAAAAGTAAAGGGCATTGGACCAGCAAATTTCCTAGCCTCTTTCCATGAAGAAAAGGGTGATGTTTCTGGCAAACTAACATTCTCTGAGCCCTTAGAAACCAACACTCTAAAACCCGTTTTCGAGGATTTAATTTCTATATTTTCTTTACTCACATTGATTTCAAAATTTTGTTTTCTGTAATTGTAATGGGTAAGCATGTTCCCAATAATTTTCATCCTTAAGCTATTGGTTTCGGATTTTAAGATCTGTAATCCTCTATATATTTTTCCTTTTTTAGATTTTAATCTTACGAATAATCGATGTCCGACCAGGAGGAAATTTCCACCAAATAATTTTGGCAAAAAAGACGGGCGAAGGTTTTGAGTATCAACAATGGCAATGGTGTAAAAGGCAAATTTATCTTGAAAGGTATCCGGAACCAATCCCTTAAACAATAGGGTATCGACTTCTTCTATTGGTAAGGAAAAGGTAAAAACATAGCAATAATTAAAATGCGCATTTACTCTAAAAGGATGGTTATTAAAGGAAAACAAAAGGCTAACCCTACTTTTTTGATTTACCAAAATCCCAAGGCACAAAAGGATCGCAAAGAGAAGATTCCATTTCCCAAACATCAATAATTGAGGTACCAAAAAATATTCAAAAATATTCATGCTTAAAATAAGCAGCACCTGGGTCAATGCTAGAAATTTCGGACGCCAGTTCATCAGGATAAGAATTCCTAAAATGGTTTCTGCAACTCCAATAACCAAAGTTAAAAAGTAAGCCTCCTCTAGCTCCAGAATTTCGCTTACAATAGTTTGATGTCGTGGAACAAATTGTAAAACCTTGAAGAAAAGTCCATTAACAATCCAAATTGAAGCAAATAGGATATTAAAAAATCGTTTCAATTTTAATTCAAGTTTAAATTAGAGCTAGTACCCAAACCAACTTCCTTTTTTCCAAACACCAAAATCGCATAGCCCAAAATGAATAGCATGGCTATAAAACAAGGAATAATTCCAAGAGCGAAAACTTCGTCTATTGGTATGGAAACGCTTCTTCCAATTAGGGCCACAATTAAATAGGTACAGGTTAAAACAAAATGAATATCTAAGATTCTATTGGTCTTTTTCCGTTGGAAAACATAAATAAAACTCAAAATAAATTGGAAGGCTCCTAAGAAGAAATGAGAGACTAAACTATTCAGTTCATCAATAAAATTAAAGCCGAAGAAAAAGAAAGAACAACTGATGGCAAGACCTAGAATATTGATCCAAAATAATATTTTTCGCATTTTGTTAATTTAAGTGAATTTTAGGTCAAGCGGCTTATTTTATTACTTGGGGTAATTTTCTTTTACTCCCAAATAACCAGGCGCCATAGGTAAAAACTACAGCTGTAAAACTTGGGAAGACACCAAAAAATAAATTCTCTGACATATTGATACCTTCAAAAGTGGAAACATATAATAGGATAAGACACAAACCAGCCAAGCCCAGGTGTAGGTCGAGGATAATGTTGGTTTTCTTTCTTTGAAATACATAGATTATACTCAAAATCATTTGAAATGCTCCTAGTAGGAAATGGGTATAATAAACACCGGATTTAATTCCTAAAAATTCGATTTCAAATAAAAAGTAACTCAAGCTAAAAGTCAATAGGAATAAGTTTATTAGGAGAATGGCTAATTTCATTTTAATCTTTTTATGGTTTTGATAAATCCTTTTAGTTGGAATTTGGGCTTTCGTCTAACACAAATATCTTCTGACTGTTTTTTCTTAGCTGTTTTTCCTTGTCATCCTCAACTTTTAATCGTTTCCAAATTCCAAAAGTGAAGAAGAAAGCGATTTTTATGGGGATAAGTCCAAAAAGCAATAAGGCGTTTTCTTTTAATAATCTAGGCTCGAGTCCTATTAGTAGAAAAATATAAACAATGCCGATTGCAAAATGAAGATCCAAATAGGCATTTCCTTTTTCCATTTTTAAAACCATTATTAGGCTAAGTATAAATTGAAATAAACCGATAGTGAGTTGAAGGAAATAGACGTCCAGAGAATTGTCATCTTCTAAAAGTCCATGCAATACAAAAAGGGTACTGAAAAGAAGGGCCAAATTATTCATATAATAAAGGAATTTATTCATCTTTCTCAGTTTTAGGAGAACCCTCTACGAATAGAGGGTTCTTGGGTTTTACTTCACACCTGCCCTAAATAAAATTTATCAACAGAAGTAAAAGGTTTAATTCTGTTCATTTTTGGCTTGACCCAAAAACGAACCAAAAAAGTCAAGGCTTACAAGAAAACGGCAATCTGCTTTTCATGAAACCTAAGTTCGGTTGGGAGATCTCTTCATTCTTCAGAGCTACCCAATCTCCCTAAGGCTCCCTTTCAATCAAATTACCCTTTTCTTGAAGGCCAAAATTGGCTTCGATTAAAATTTGTCGTCACCATTTAAAAAAAAGCAATCATTCTTTTTCATCAGCTAGTTTTCGAAAAGTTAGATACCTCCTCTTAAATTGCTGATTAACAACATTTATTCTAAAAGCGACGCAACTTTTAAAACGAGTGTGGTTTTACTTATATAGAGCTTCAATTTTTTCTTCTTCCACATGCCTTTTTCTCAATCGGTAAAAAATGAAAATATTAGCAAAATGCATGGCTCCTAGAATCAGGATTATTACCCCTACCTTTTTACTTAGGGTTTCAATCATAACTCTGTAGCTGTCTATAAACTCTCCATTGCTGAGGGTAAAAACAGCATAACCGATATTGATTAAATAAAAACCTACTAATAAAAGTTGGTTGACACTTTGGGCCAATTCCTGGTTTTTTTCAAAAATGTCGAAGAGAAAAATCTTTCCATTTTTAAAAAGCATATGCCCTACCCATATTGTTAAGGCTACTGTAACAGGTAAATAAATCAGGTAACTTAAAACATGTAAATCCATAATTTTTGGTTTTTGTCGCTTTCGCTGTTTGTTTAATTTATTGAACTTTCAATAATTACTGAAAATTATACTCAAAAAAAAGGGCTACTTCAAAAAGCCCAGTAATTTCTTTTGCCACCACTTGACTTCCGATTCCCCAAATACACTCAGCAAACTGTTTATTTGCTTTGTCATTTCAAACATATCGGTACTAATCTTTT
>CAKZNE010000294.1 GCA_937129395.1 uncultured Cryomorphaceae bacterium
TCACTTTTCACTTTTTCATCAACTAGAGCTCTTTCCCGGGTATATTTGCTAAATACAGAACTATAAGGATCGCCAAACTGAACTTTACTAATGTGTTTAAATTTAATTTTTGTTGGCTTTTTATCAAAATAACCTTCGGCATCAAAGTATTGGATAAATACCTTTTTTGAAGTCACCTTTTTAACTGGTCCAATGGTGAAGCTGCTAATTTTAGGATTCTCACATTCTACAATAACGGTCGTTTCATTTTTTTGAAAAGTCTGAAATACGGATTCCCAAGAACTCAAATCAACTTCAGTTTTATTTTCAAGCTTTTCCTTTTCACCCTCCGAGATCATTATTTTATCATAATAATTGTCAAACTTGTTGTTTCTAATTTTTTGGATTTCCCTTTTTGGAAAAATACTAAAACCAACAAATTTAAAGTCACTTACGCCTCGGGTCAAAACCAAATCTTCGGATTGACCTAGGATATAGCCATTGTCAAATAGGATTTCATTCTTGGCAACTTTCCTTTTGATTCGATTGTAAATCTTTTCTTCAATTATATTTTTTATTTTTTCTTCTAAGGCCATTTTCCTGCGATTTTGAATAGATTTCTTGAATTTTGTGAAGCTAATACAATTGCCTTTACTTCATACTATTATCAACTGAATTTTTGTCTTCCAAAATGGTAAAGGACGTTGTTAGTCCAACACAGAAATTCCTAGGAAGCTTATCTACACCAAAAATTGCTCTTGAATGAATTCCCTTTTCTTCTAAAATATTTACAAATAAGTCTGAAGCTCCGTTTACGACAATAGGGGAGTCATCCCATTCTTCAGAGGATTGAAAATAGGCGTCTATATGATTTAATCCAATGATTCTTTCGAATCCAATTTTTTGGTTCACCTGACTTAAAACATTCAAAGCACATAATTCCATGGCTTTGCTTCCTTCTTCTGTAGAAACTTCATTTCCCAACCTCCCTTGATATTTGAATTCGGAATTTAGAATGGGAAATTGAATAGCGATATAAGCGATGTTTTTACGAATGTTAACCGAAACATAATTTCCACCAGGTGAAGAGACTTCTGGTAATTTTAGACCGAGTATTTTTAGCTTTTCAAGTGGGTTCATTTACTTTTAGGATAATTATAAGACTTGTTCCAAAACCTAGGAATTTAAGAGCAAAGCTCTTTTTAAAGCCCTTTTAGCTTTTCTTAATCCACTTAAGTCTTAAACCCGAAATGGATTTCTCAACGGGTTGAAGGATCAAAGTATCTCCGCTAAAGGAAAACCTTCTTTCCACAATCTCATTCCACATTCCTGGATTTGAATGGGAAATTCGGGCATGTTCCACAATTCCTTTTTCATTGTCGATAGTATATTTTCCAAAATACACATAGGAATTGGTTAAATGTTTTAATGCCTCAAGATCTATGGTATCTACAAAATTTGGAAAACGCAAATTCGTTTTTTCATATCCTTTAGTTGTAAGATGAAGTGCCATATTTTCAGAATCATCATAAAGAATATAGCCTTGCATTCCGTTTCTCCATTCAGTCCATTGTCCTGTTGCTGAATCTTGTTTTTCCATTAGGTATAAGCTCCAAAGACCGCCAAGAGTATTCGATGATTTTTCTTCTTTATTCGAATTACAAGCTAGCAGGAAGCTGCAAATTATCAATACTGCAATAAGTGAATGTTTCATTTGCTGAATGTGTTTTGGGTTGAGCTTAACGAGGATTTTTCCTTTAAAATTTTGTTTTAGAACAGGGAAATAAGCCCGGTAAGGAAATTTTAAAATAGCTGCCAAAACTAATTCACATTTACATGCCACCCAAATTTTTTAACCCTGTTTTAATAGTATAAAATCAAGGATGGGTGATGTTTTTATTCATTTTTATAGTAGAATTTATTTGCTACTTTACTAAATTCAGCTACTATTTTGATGAATCACTCTTTATTTTACTCACCTCCAAAACCAGTTGTGTTTTTCCAGTTGTC
>CAKZNE010000295.1 GCA_937129395.1 uncultured Cryomorphaceae bacterium
TTTCACCTGGAAAAGGGCTTCCATCTAAATGCATAGCAGCCCAACGTGGGTCAACACTCTTACGGCCTTGCATCTGATCTATTCCAAGGCCTAAAATTCTCTGAGCAGACCCATTTGCAGATAATATTTCGCCCTGGGGATTTTGATAAACAATTCCCTGTGGCATATTATCATGAAGAGCACGAAATTTACCTTCACTTTTTCGTAAAGCCAGATTGTTTAAGGTCTTGTCCGTAACATCATCAATAAAACTTACAAAAATTCCCGGGGCGGGGGAGAAGGCCTTTATATCCAAATATATTTGTAATCGATCTGAATATTTTACTAGTCTCTGAGATTCTCCAGATTTTTCAATTTGATCGAATGCAGAAAGAAGGGAAGTTCCGAGTAATGGAATAATTTCCAAGGCCTTTTTACCTTCTAATTCCTCTTTGCTAAACTTTACAGTTCTAGCGTATTTTGGGTTCACTTTTACAAAACGATAATCTATAGCCAAACCATTTTCATCGTAAACCATTTGGTGGATTGCAATACCCACATTGGCCCCTTCGAAAACTTCAAATGCAGATTGGGAATTAAAAATGGAAGAATCTATAGTACTCATTTAATGGAAATTCAGATTTTATAAATCCTGGGCTTCAGCGATTAATTCGGCTAAATCTTTTACTTCTAAATCTCCCTCTCGCGAACTGTTTTTAACACCGTCCGTTAACATAGTATTGCAAAAGGGACAGCCAGCGGCGATAATATCTGGTTTCGTTTCTATTGCTTCTTCCGTACGTTCAATATTAATGTCCTTGTTACCTTTTTCCGGTTCTTTAAACATTTGCGCACCACCAGCACCACAACAAAGACCGTTGCTTCTGCAGCGTTTCATTTCTACTAATTCTGCATCAAGCTTGCGAATTAATTCTCTTGGCGCTTCATAAATTTCGTTAGCTCGCCCTAAATAACAAGGATCATGAAAAGTAATTCTCTTCCCTTTAAAGGGGCCGCCCTCAATACTGAGTCTGCCTTCTTTTAATAGTTTATTAATAAAACTGGTATGGTGACTAACTTCAAAATTCCCACCTAATTCAGGGTATTCATTTTTGAGGGTATTAAAACAGTGTGGGCAGGTAGTAACGATTTTCGTTATTTCATAAGCCTTTAAAACTTCAATGTTTTGCATGGCTTGCATCATGAATAAAAACTCATTTCCAGCCCTTTTCGCCGGATCGCCTGTGCAACTTTCTTCAGCTCCCAAAACAGCAAAATCAACACCTGCCTTATTTAATATTTTGGCAAAAGCCTTGGTAATTTTTTTGGCTCTATCATCGAAACTTCCAGAACATCCTACCCAAAACAATACTTCAGGTTTTTTTCCTTCTCCCATCATTTCAGCCATTGTAGGCACTTTGATTTTTTCTGCTTCCATATTTTAAGGTATCAATTCAAAAACAACACTGTCTTTAGTTACAAATTTTACCAGTCCATTATTTGGACTAATAAAAGCTCCTATGTTTGAGGAATTTGTAGGTAAATTGTAATATACGTTTGAATAAGTTTCGTTTGAATTTTCAAGACTATCCACTCTAAAACATTTTTCCAATGGCCGGCTACAAACCAAGCTGTCTTCACTATTTCCGATAATAAGGTTGCTTAGATTACCCAAAGAATCTCTTGATTGCAATTGAAATAAATCGTCCGAAAATTGCGGATTTGCGCCTTGGTATTTTGCGCTAACATTAAAGTTGAACCTTAGATCCTCATTTTCATTTCCAATTTCTAGTATTCTTCTTTCCTCTTCAATAAAGTCTAAATCAGGAATGCTTCCACCTTGATCTACATTGATCTTTGTTTTTTCGTAATAATTGGAGCTGCCAAGAACAAAGAAGCTAATGGTATCTCCATTTGATCCACTGTATTGAATGGAATCGTTGAAACTAGGGAACAAAGAATTGCTAAATGAATTTGAATTTACGGTAAGGCCATTCTCTTTGGCACAGGTCCAAAAAAGTAGGATTAAAAATAAACACAAAAACTTTTTCATTTTAGGATTTAAAAACCTGAATAGTAACTTCTTTATCCACCAAATCTGTGAATTTCCCTTTGTATCTTGTCGCTCTTACTAGGTGATTATCAATCCAATGGTAATTTCCGCCTCTTGGTTTTCCCATTAAAAGGCCATGGTATTTAAAACCATTTTCCGCTAACCATTTTTCGGTTACTTCCCGGGTATCCTCGGTTCTAGATGTGAAAAATGTAATAATATGGCCTTCATCAAACCAAGAATTACATGTGATTTGGGCATCAGGATAAACCTCTGCTGTAGCCATTCTTTCGGGTTCCTCATTTGGGATATCATCACAAACGGTTCCGTCAATATCTATAAGGTAATTTTTTATCTCAGAAGGTAAAATTGGACTAATCGCTTTTCCGTTTTCGGATAGTCCTTGCAATTGATCATCTATTCCCATTATTCTTTCATTTCATCTTTCCAATTACCTCTATCGGCTTGGGGATAAGCCCAAGGAGCACCATTGTTTTCAATATTAGTCATCATCATATTAATAGCCTGGTCGGCCGATGATTCTTCCATTACCAAATATCTTCTCATATCTACAATAATGGAAAGGGGATCAATATTTACAGGGCAAGCTTCTACACAGGCATTGCAACTAGTGCAGGCCCATAGTTCTTCTCTCGTTACATAATTATCTAAGAGAAATTTACCATCGTCTTTAAACTCTCCATTATTGCTATCTATATTTTTTCCTACTTCCTCCAATCGATCACGGGTGTCCATCATGATTTTTCTTGGGGATAGTTTTTTACCTGTAATATTTGCGGGACAAGAGGAAGTACACCTTCCACATTCTGTACAAGCATAAGAATTCATTAGTTGAACCCAATTCAGATCGGTAACATCTTTTGCTCCAAATCTTTCGGGTGCAGGGGCATCGGCGGGAGGTGCGGCATAAGGGTCGGCAGCAGGATCCATCATCATTTCCACTTCCTTTTTTACACTTTCTAAATTGGTAAAACCACCTTTATTTTCAAGATTGGAATACCAAACATTTGGAAAAGCAAGAATAACATGAAAGTGTTTGGAATAAGGGAGGTAGTTTAGAAAAGCAAAAATTCCCACAATATGGGCCCACCAAGCAACTCTTTCAATAATGTGAAGGCTTTCTTGGGACATTCCCGAGAATATTGGAGCAAGCATCCCACTAATTACCCAGGGACCATTTCCGTCCGTCATATTCGCTTCGGCCGCCCCTAATATTAATAAGGCAGTCATCAATACAATTTCGATAATTAGAATATTATTACCATCTATTTTCGCCCATCCTTTTAAGTCTTTAAAACGAGGTACCACATTTACATTTCTCCTCCAAAGGAAAACAGCACAGGCAATAATTACGAAAACAGCAAGAATTTCAAAAAAGTTTATAGCCGCATTGTAAACAGATCCAAGGGGTTCGGCAAAAATTCGGTGGCTACCCAATATTCCGTCAAGAACAATTTCTAAAACCTCAATATTTATGAGTAAAAACCCAACGTAGACAATAACATGGAAAAAACCAGCTAGCTTTTTGCGTTTCACCATTTTCGATTGACCTAAGGCTACTTTAGCCATAAGAGCCCATCTTTCCTTTGGTTTGTCGGATCTATTTTTGTCCTTTCCTAAATTAATATTTCTCCAAATGGATTTAAATTTCCTCGCAAAAAGAAAACCTGCAGCAGCTAATAGTATAACAAAGAGTATGTTCTGGATGCCGAAATGCATATTTTAAATCTTTAAATTCCTATTTTTTGGTCAGCCTTAGTTGTCCTTTTTTTCGGATTGGGCTTTCTTTTCTAATTCTTCAATTTCCGCTTCGGAGTATTCTTTTCCTCCTCCAAAAACTGAAAAGTGAACATACCTTTTAGGATTGTATTTCACATCCAAAAGCAGTTTGTTCAATTGATCTGTAGATCTTTCAAGATTGTAATACAGGGCAGTGTCATTAACCAACATACCTAATGTTCCTTCGCCAGTATTTATTTTGTTGAGCATTTCTTCCGTCATGCTTAATGTATTGTTCAGGCTCGCAAATGTTTTGGTGAATTCCATCCTAGATAGGGAATCTGTAAGAGAAGAAACATTATTGAAAATGGTGTCGAAATTATCTCCGTTCTTTTTTAGGTTTTCGGTTATGGAAGCAATATTGGCCATTATGGCTTCAAAGTCTACTTGAGTTTTTGAAACACTTGAATTTACAACTACCAATGTGTTTTCCAAAAGGGTAAAACTATTTTTTATACTACTAAATGCTTCTAAGAAAGTATTTCTTGTATCCTCATTCAAGAAACCTTGAACCAGTGTTAAAACAGTATCAATGCTGCCAATCATATCCTCTGCTTTCGCCCTTAAGGGAGCTACTTGGGCATTAACGGCTTCTTTAATAGTTAATTCAATTATCGATCTTAGGGTGTCGCCCGTTTGAGCCATATCCAGAGATTTCCCTTGAATTAATTGAACGGATTTACCACCAATAAGATCTTGACTGTAAATTTCCGCTTTGGTATCAATGGAAAGGGTCACATCGTTATCAATGACCATTTCTACGATAACTTGGTCCGACGCTTTCGGGTTTAGGAAAATATCCTTAACCCTACCAATTTGAAGGCCATTGAGGTTGATAGGCCTAGCTTTGGTTAAACCATCAACATTGTCGTAAACAGCGTAGAAAATTCTTTCTGTTTGAAAAATGCTATTTCCCTTCAGAAAATTAAAACCCCAATATATAAGAGCGAAGGTTAATACCGAAACCAATCCTACCCTAAATTCTTTACTTAATCCTTTTAGCATCATGCTTATTATTGCAAAGGCAAAGATTAAAATTTTATTGGAGATAGTCCTTAACTTCTCCTAAAGGAATCCTTTGCCCATCTTTAATTCCTATTATAAAGGCATCCTTAAATCCCACATCCTTCATCTTTTGCTTTATGATATTAGCTTCTTTTAAAGATTCTGCCTTTCCGTACACATATTTATAAAGACCATTTTCTTCATATATCTCAATGCCTTCCTGACCTTTAAAGTTTTCTGGTTTTAATTCCTTTTTGATACCACTTGTTGCGACTTGGATAGTATAAAAAACTGTAGGAATCGATTCTACGGGTTCATTGGGAATTGGACCTGGGATAATTTTTACACTGTCCTTATTTTCGATAAGCTCCACTTTGGGTTTTTCTTCCGCAGTACCGGCGGTCATTTTTTCAAAGGCATCTCTTTCTATTTTATAATCTCTAAAAGCCCTAAAAATAGCAGAAGCCATATAGTCTTGACCAGTTTCAGACTTAAGAAATTTTTCTTCATCAGCATTGGTCAAAAAACCAAGTTCTATTAAAATACTAGGCATCGTAGTTTTATACAAAACCACAAATCCAGCTTGTCTAACACCTCTATCTCTTCGGTTTACACGCTCGGTAAATTGAGACTGTATTCTAGAAGCTAATTCAATACTTTGATCTAAATAGGCACTTTGCATCATAGATAATTTAATCATACCATCTGGCGAGCTTAAATCTGTTTTGTAGTGTTTGTCTGTATTTTCTTCAAGTTTTATTACGGCATTTTCTCTTTGGGCTACCGCCAAATTGTCTTCCGTTTTATGCAGCCCTAGTACAAAAGTTTCGG
>CAKZNE010000296.1 GCA_937129395.1 uncultured Cryomorphaceae bacterium
ACAAGAAGGTGTTTTAGTAGGGCATTTCAATCCAGATAGCGCCAATAAGACCAAAAAAATTGAGCAGCTCCAAAAGGGAGTCCTATTTCCAGTTACAAATGAAAAATTAGCCCCTCAAGGAGGTCAAGTTTTTACGGTGGCAGATATGATTACTGGTTATGGAACTGCAGAATCGGTAAGGCATTTTTATTCCATTTATGGTGGAGAACTAAAAGGTAAAAGAGTAATTATTCAAGGCTGGGGAAATGTAGCTGCTGCAGCTGCTTATTATTTAGCACAAGAAGGCGCTCTTATTACAGGTATTATTGATCGAGTGGGTGGCTTATTAAACCCAGATGGTTATACTTTTGAAGAAATAAAAGGCCTATTCAAAGCTAAAAATGGAAACTTTTTGGTTGCGGACGATATGATGAGTTTTGAAGAAGCCAATGCAAAAATTTGGGAAGTTGGAGCAGAAATTTTCATCCCAGCTGCCGCCTCAAGATTGGTAAGTAAAAAGAACTTGGATGTGATGATGGAAAATGGATTGGAAGTTATTTCCTCTGGAGCAAATGTTCCCTTCGCTGATAATGAAATTTTCTATGGTCCAATTTCCGAATATGCAGATCAAAAGGTGAATTGTATTCCCGATTTTATTAGCAATTGCGGAATGGCTCGTGTTTTCGGCTATTTAATGGGTGATGATGTGACTCTTTCAGATGAAGCAATTTTTGAAGACACTTCGAAGACCATTAAAAATGCCTTGGAAAAATGCCATGATCTTAGACAGGAAAAAATTCTCTTGACTAAAACTGCTTACGAAATTTCTTTAAAACAGCTTTTGTAAAATACTTATATATAGCAATTTAAAAAGCGTTTCGGTTTCCGTAGCGCTTTTTTTTATGCCCTTGCTAAGAACAAAAAAAGGCATGAATTTATGAACCAATACTTTTTTTCCAATTTTATTAAATCTTAATAATTAGAACATCATTTTAAGAGTGTTCTTTTATTACTTTTGACACCGTTAAAAAAATAATTTCCCATGTATCTACTAATGGTTGCCGTGTTTGTAATTGGCTATATCGCTATTGCTTTAGAACACAATATTGGAGTTGATAAAGCAGCTTCTGCTCTTATTACAGGTGTTGTTTGTTGGACTATTTATGTCCTTGGAGCTCAGGACATAGTTAACTTTGAAGCTATCCCTCAGTATATCTCAGATATGTTTAGAGACAAATCGCATATAACTGAGACGCCTGAATTTATTACCCATTATGTTACCCATTTCCAAATCCTAGAACATTTAGGGGAAATTGCATCCATTTTATTTTTCCTTTTGGGAGCAATGACAATTGTTGAGTTGGTTGATGCTCACGAAGGATTTGCTGTAATTACTGACCGTATTAAAACCACCAAAAAATCAAAACTTCTTTGGGTAATCTGTATTCTCACCTTTTTCTTTTCAGCTGCACTCGACAACCTAACTACCTCTATTGTAATGATTTCCTTGCTGCGAAAACTAATTGAAGATAAGCAAGATAGATGGCTTTTTGCAGGGATGGTAATAGTTGCTGCAAACGCAGGAGGTGCTTGGTCACCAATTGGAGATGTTACTACAACAATGCTTTGGATTGGCGGACAAGTTACAGCTGGTGCCATTATCCTTAAATTGATAGTTCCTAGTTTAATTTGTCTTTTGGTACCCTTAATTATTATGTCATTTAGACAAAAAGGAAATGTAACTAGACCAAATAAGTCACAAGATTTAGAGCATCATATAAATCCTACCACTTCAAGAGAAAGATCTATTGTGTTTGTTGCTGGTGTATTGGGTTTATTATTTGTTCCAGTTTTCAAAACCTTTACACATCTTCCACCTTTTATGGGAATGATGTTTAGCCTTGGAATCTTATGGGTTGTGACCGAAATTTTACATAGAAGAAAAAATCAAGAAGCAAAATCTCGGTTAAGTGTAATTGCAGTTTTGCAAAAGGTAGATACACCCAGTGTTTTATTCTTTTTAGGAATATTATTGGCGGTTGCAAGTTTACAATCTGCTGGTCAATTGGGAGATATGGCAGTTTTCCTATCTGATAATGTTGGTACTGATGAGCCAAAAGGGGTTTACACGGTTAGCATTATTATTGGTTTATTATCTTCAATAGTTGATAATGTTCCTTTGGTTGCCGCCTCGATGGGAATGTATGATATTAGCATTGTAGGTGGAAGTTATTTCGCTCAAGACGGATTGTTTTGGGAATTTTTAGCTTATTGTGCTGGAACCGGTGGTAGTGCTTTAATTATTGGATCTGCCGCAGGTGTTGCCGTTATGGGATTGGAAAAAATTCCATTTGGATGGTATTTAAAAAAGATAAGTCTTCTAGCAATTATAGGATATTTCGCTGGTGCCATCGTTTATATTTTGCAAGAAACCATTTTGCATATTTAAGCTAACTTGCAGCAACAACAAGTTTGGTTAATCACTTATGACTTTATCTAGAACGGCTAATTCCCTTATAATAGGAATAGGAACGGTAATAATTCTCATTTTTACCAAACAACTCCTTATCCCTTTTGTCCTCGCCCTGCTGGTTTGGTTTCTTATTCGAGGTATCAAAAAGAATGGTTTGGAGAAGGTGGCCTTTATCCGCAAATACTTTCCTCATTGGCTTCAGACTAGCATTTCTGCATTAATAATTTTTGGGATTGTTGGCGCCATGGTAAACATGTTGGTGGTAAATATTGAACTGCTTTCTGAATCCTTACCTACTTACGAAAAGAACATAAAACATATTAAGGAGCTTGTTGATGCTAATTTTAAAATTGATGTCGCCGGAATGGTTTCAGAATTTCTCGGTGATTTTGATTTTTCGGGTATTCTAGCAGCAGTATTTTCATCCCTAACGGAAATTTTCGGAAATGCATTTACCATTGTCCTTTATACTCTTTTCTTATTGCTTGAAGATGTTATGTTTCCAAATAAGCTTAAGGCTCTATACAAGGATCAAAGTAAATATGATAATGCCAACACCATTCTTCTTAAAATTGAAAAATCCATTGGCAGTTATCTTTATTTAAAAACAATTATTAGCCTTGGTACTGGTTTTCTAAGTTTTATAGCTCTTTGGGCCATCGGGGTAGAAGCACCAGTTTTTTGGGCCTTTTTAATTTTCCTTTTAAACTATATCCCTACTATTGGTTCCTTAATAGCCACTAGCTTTCCATCCCTTTTTACTCTATTACAATTTGGAGAATGGGGTCCCTTCTTTTTAGTTTTAGGAATTGTGGGCGCTATTCAACTTGTTATTGGAAATATTGTGGAGCCAAAAGCGATGGGGAATTCATTAAATATTAGTTCCTTAGTAGTTATCCTTGCACTTTCTATTTGGGGAGTTATGTGGGGAATCACTGGGATGATTCTTAGTGTCCCTATCACCGTAATTATTGTAATTGTTTGTGCTGAATTTGAAAAAACTAGGCCTATTGCAATTCTACTTTCCGAAAAAGGCAGTCTAAAGAATTTTGATAAAGATCCAGACTAGGATTTGACATGCTAAATATCTTTTTAAAATTTCTTAACTTCGCCGAGTGAGTCTACTCAAATCCATATCAGCTGTTTTTCTAAGTTTTAGCTTGCTTTTTTCAAGCCTTGGCTTTAGTGTTAATAAACATTATTGTTTGGGAATGCTGAAGGATGTTAGCTATTTTGGCTTTAATGAAAAATGCAACCCTGAGGCTGAAACTTGTGAAAGCTTTAAGACCCATTCTCAAATCAACCATTCCTGCTGCCTTGATGAAACCCTAATTTTTCCAGGTATCCCAGTAGTAAAAACAGGTAAAAAACAATCCTCGCTTTTCCCTCCATTTTCAATTCAAACATTTCTTGAAGAGAGTTTAAGCGACTACTATCATTCGGATTTTCAACTGAAAAATCACCAAAAATTTGATCCCCCGGAAAAACCCATTCCACCCAATAATATACGCATCGAAACTCAACGTTTTTTGATTTAAAACAGGATTGGTAAAGCAATTCTTAATTCAAAAAATAAAAAATAACGATTCTTAATTGAATCAGAACAAATTAAAAAACGATGAAAAATATTAAAACAATTGCCTTATTGGCTATGTTCACATTGAGTTTTGGACAACTAAAATCACAAGATCTCGACACTTCAATGATCGTAAACGGTGTTTGTGGTATGTGTGAAAGAGTTATTGAAAAAGCCGCGAAAATTGAAGGCGTTTCCAAAGCGGAATGGGATTCTGAAACAAAAATTTTGCTTTTATCCTATGATTCCACCAAGGTTTCCCTGATGAAAATTAATAAGTCCGTTGCGGCCAGTGGCTATGATACGGAGTATGTTACTGCTTCAGATGAGGCATACAACAAACTTCATGGATGTTGTCATTACAGAGATCCAAAAATAGTTAAGGATCACGAATCCGAGAAGAAATCCAAAAAGAAATAATGAAATTTCTTAGCATACTGCTTTGTCTAATAGCTCAAATCGCTTTTGGACAAATAAGCGGCACCGTAAAGGGAATAGAGGGAAATCAAGAAACCCCTCTACCCGGTGCAAGTGTTTTTTGGGAAGGAACCGATATAGGTACTACTACAGACGCCAAAGGAAAATACAGCATTGAAAGAAGCCCTAAGAGCAATAGACTTAAGGTAAGTTTTATTGGATTTAGTTCGCAAACCAAAATTGTTATTTCTCGAAAAGGCACCATGAACTTTACCCTTAAAGAAGATGGGCAAAAACTAAACGAGGTAGAGCTAATTGGAAGGGTAGATGCCAGTACAGTAGATCTAAAAAGCCCTGAGCTAACCTATAAGATTGATTCCAAGGAATTGAGAAAAGCAGCCTGTTGTAATCTGAGTGAAAGTTTTGAAACGAATGCCTCCGTGGATGTGTCTTTTGCAGACGCGGTTACAGGGACAAAACATATTGAAATGCTAGGCTTAGCAGGACGGTACGCACTAATCCAAAGAGAAAATATTCCTTTTGCTCGAGGAATAAATGCCTCAACTGGATTTACCTATATACCGGGCCCTTTTGTGGAAAGTATCCAACTAACAAAGGGATTAAGCTCTGTAATGAATGGTTATGAGAGTATAACCGGTCAAATAAATGTGGAGTTTTTGAAGCCTGAAAACGCGCCAAAACTTTTTCTAAATGTTTTTGGAAATGAAGGCGGAAGAATGGAGGGAAATGTCGTTTCTGCCTTTACGCTTAATGAAAAAACATCATCCGAAATATTGGCGCACTACAGTAATACCCCAATTGTAAATGATCATAATTCTGATGGTTTTGCAGACATGCCCATTGGTGGTGAAATAAACATATCCAATAAATGGCATTTTGGAAGAGACGGAAAAGGTTGGGAGGGACAGATTGGCGCCACGGCTATCCGGGACATTAAGAAGGGTGGCCAAGTAGATTTTGTAAAAGAACAAAACCCTTCAGACTCAGTTTGGGGCTATTCCTCTACAGGAAGAAGGTTTGAAGTTTTTGGCAAGGCGGGCTATGTTTTTGCAAATAATCTTAACCGGAGTTTGGGTTTAATTTTTAGCGCAAATTATCACGATAGAGAGGCGACATTTGGAAGTAGAAACTATCTCGGAGAGCAATCCGGATTCTATTTTAACAGTATTTTTCAAGACATAATTGGCAATACCAACCATAGATTTAAAACCGGATTATCCGTGCAAGGAGATGACATATCAGAGGTTTATATTTCGTCCCCTTTAAGTTCTCTCGCTTTTAATTCCAATAGAACCGAAATCGTTCCTGGAGCCTATTTTGAATATACCTATAATCCTAATCCGAAACTTACCATGGTGGCCGGATTAAGAGGTGATTATAATAGTTTCTTTAAAAAAGCTTTTTTAACACCAAGGGCTAATGTCAAATACGACATCAACGAAAATTCTACATTAAGAATTGGTGGAGGTAGAGGACAAAGAACCGCAAACCCTATTATTGAACATATCCATGCTATGGCCACGGGAAGACTTTTAAATTTTAATGGAATTTCAAATATCACTCCTGAAGTAGCATGGAATTCTGGGCTAGGTTGGAGTCAAAAAATTAACATTTTGGGTAAAGAGTTTCAATTTAATTTAGATGGCTTTTATACTTATTTCGAAAACCAACTGGTTGTAGATTCTGATTTTGATCCAAGTACTATTTATTTCCTTTATCGTTCCGATTCTAGAAGTCTCAGCCTTTTTAGTCAATTGGATTTTGAAATAATTAAGAATTTGGATATGCGATTGGCATATAAGTTTTTAAAATCTGAAGAAAACTATTTGGAAGGCCTTCGTCAGGTTTATTTAGTGCCTAAAAACAGAGCTTTTGCGAACCTATCCTATAGTACAGAATCCAAATGGAAATTTGATTTCACCCTAAATTGGTTTGGTGAGAAAAGATTACCCGATTCGGACCAACATGCTGCAAACATTCAAATTCCTGATGTTTCCCCATCATTTGTTACTGCAAATGTTCAGGTAAATAAAGAGTTTAAAAATGGTTTGGAAGTATTTCTGGGATCTGATAATGTTTTTAATTTTCAACAAACCAGCAGTCCTATAATAAACTCCCAAAACCCTTATTCCAACACCTTTGACACCAACTATGCTTGGGGGCCAATTTTTGGGAGAAATATCTATTTGGGATTATATTATAGCCTAAAATAAAAATCGAAAGGGAGGAATTCTCATTTCTCCCTTTTTTTTTAAGATTCCTCTTCGTAATAAAGTTTATAAAACTTTTTGCCATTTTCGTCAACTCCCTTTTCCACCAACTCTCGATCTCCATGAATGTACACATGGAAATTTTTATCAAGTTTTAGCACACTTTTAAAAAGCTTGTTTTTCTTTTTTACAGCAGGAACGGAAATTGTAAAGGAGTCATTTATACTAATTTCGGGAACGCTCCTTTCCTCACTATAGGCTAAAAATTTATCTCCAATTTTATCATCTTCAAAGATTTGGTCCTTGAATTCCTTCATATCGAAGGTTTCATTGTCTTTAAAATAATTGATGGATTTATTTAAATAATACGTATTTTCCTGATAATATGAGTAACAATTCCATTTGTTAGCGTTAACAAGGTCTTTTGCTGTTATTTTATTTAAAAAATAACATTTTATATTGGTAATAATCCCTTAAGCTTGGTAGATTAACGCTCAATTTTCTTAGTGGCTACGAGCTTGCTAAGAACAAAATTTGTGTCACTAAATAATAGAAGTAACAGAGTATAAAAATGTCTTATCAAACTGATGATCTACGCATAAACAATATTAAAGAATTACTGCCGCCAATTGCTTTATTAGAGCGATTTCCTGCAACTGAGCGTGCATCTAAATCTGTGTTTGAAGGCAGAGAAGCCATTCATAATATTTTACATAATGGTAGTGACCGTTTATTAGTGGTCATTGGACCTTGTTCAATTCATGATCCTATCGCGGCTATTGAATACGGTGAGCGTTTAGTTAAGTTACGTGAAAAGTATAAAGATACCTTAGAAGTTGTTATGCGTGTTTATTTTGAAAAGCCGCGTACGACTGTTGGTTGGAAAGGATTAATTAACGACCCATATTTAGATGATAGCTATCAGTTAAATGATGGCTTACGCATTGGCCGTAAATTATTACTTGATTTAAATGATTTAGGGTTACCAACTGCGGGTGAGTTTTTAGATATGATCACGCCACAGTATACTGCGGATCTTATGTGTTGGGGTGCTATTGGCGCACGTACTACGGAAAGCCAAGTACACCGTGAATTAGCTTCAGGCTTATCTTGTCCGGTTGGTTTTAAAAATGGTACCGACGGTACTATTAAAGTGGCGATTGATGCCATTGGCTCTGCTAGCTCTCCACATCACTTTTTATCGGTGAATAAATTTGGTCATTCAGCGATTGTTGAAACCACAGGTAATGGCGATTGTCATATTATTTTACGTGGTGGTAAATTACCGAACTTTGATAAAGAAAGTGTTGATGCAGTTATTGCTCAGTTAGAAAAATCTCATGCAACCACAAAATTAATGGTTGATTTTAGTCACGCTAACTCAAGTA
>CAKZNE010000297.1 GCA_937129395.1 uncultured Cryomorphaceae bacterium
AAGAGTAGCCTCTTGGTAATTTCCTAACTAACTCATGCCAACATAAATAAGTATTCGGCAATGTAATCTCCTCTTCAGATTTTAGAGATAGAACTAATTTATTACCGGTCCAAAAAGCATCAGCTATATCCTGCCATTTTACATCATAAATATAGTCTGCTGATTGTAATTTAAAGACTATAAAACCATCATCTGAACATAATATCGCCCTGATTTTATTCAAAACTTTTTCTAGTTTTTTTTCCCGTTCTTTTTTTGACGGAGCAAAAAGAAATACCAATATTTTATAAAAGAGTTCTTTCAATATCTTCTGACTTTAGTTTTATAGCAGGAATAATTAGTTTTTAGCTTTTAACTTTTCACTGGAAAAGAACCTACTCCTTCACAAACTTCCGAGAATAATAATCCCCACTCCCTTCTGCATATCCGCTCAAAACATAAATCCCTGGTGGTAAATGCTCTATAAATACAATGGCATTCGAATTATTGGTATTTTCCAGCTTCTGAGTAAAAATTGGTTTTCCGGAGATGCCTGTTATTCTTAGTTCAGTAATATAACAATCCACACATTGTATCATTATAAAATCTTGAGAAGGATTCGGGTATATGGCTAGTTTTTCATTGGCATTGCTGGCAAATTTATCTTCAGGTATAAACTCGGCCCAAGGACGTGCTTGTTTAATAATTAGCTGATTTTCTGCCGTGATTTTATATTCTATATCCATGGCAAAAGTGCTGTTGTTCTCTGCCTCGTATAATATTTTAAATTCATTGTGAATCACCGAAAGGTAGCTCCTCATTTGATCCAAATGCTCTTCACTTAGCAACAAGGAATCCTCAGAAATTAAATTGGAATGACGGATAACCAAATAATCATTATTACTTACAGAAACCTTGTCCAACAATATTTCTTCGGGTATAAAACTCGTGTCTGGGTTTGTAATTAACTCCTCTCCCAATTGAGAATTCAAATAAAAAGTGCTTTTCGAATTGTAAACCGGGTCCGTGCTAACGCCTACTCCATTTACTTTTTCGTCGGAATAATTCGGGTGACATAAAACGCCCATGGAAGCTACAAAATGGTTGATGCGAAAAAATTCACGTTCCTCAAAAGCCCTTAAATTCCATAAGCTGGCATATACTTGTTTTATGGATTTTGACATATGACCTTCATCAGGATGCTGGGTTTTGGAATCGTATAGTCCTGCACCGCTAAACCCCGCTAAATCTTCATTATTGGAGCTTGACCTGCAACGAACGGAGGTTCCTTCTGGAAATTTACGATGCATTGTTTCCAAGTCGTCCAACATCCATTGGGGCATATCTGCTTTTTTTACTTTTTTTCTGAAATCCTTGAGCATATCATCGCGAATATCTCTATCGTTTTGAAAATCTGGATCATTTAATATGGCTTCCAATTCCTCGAAAAAATTATTGTGCTCCATGAACTTTTGGTAATAGGAAAATGGAATTCCAAAACCATCGGGAATTGTTTTATCTGGGAAACCAAAAGAAAGCATGGTGGCCACATTAGTGCATTTAGCGCCAAAGCCATCAAACATGGAAAAAGTGATATCCTCCAAGGGTAAAATATCGGTATAACTTAGATTTAGTGGAGGAATTTGCACTTTTGTAGGTCTATGACTTTCATGCCAATTATTTACTTCTTCCAAACTTGCTTCTCGAATCTGAAAAGTATCCTGCTCTACCTTAAAATATATATAATGATCGAGTAAATTGAAAATTGCTGGATTAAGCAAGGGGTCGCGAATAAAAGCATTGGGAATATCATCGTGTATAGCCCTTAAATTCACGTGGGACAAGGGTGTTTGAACAAAGGAGGTAATAATCCCACCTACACGAGGAAGTGTATTTGGCAAGGATTCATAGAAAACAATATCCTTAGATCCGGGTACTTCATCCAAATCCATTTTGCGAAAAAATCCATAGCCTTCAGCTTCATGCAAACCCCAATAATCAATTTCAGCATATACATCGGTCTCAAAAATCACCGGCACTCTGGAATTCTGAAAAAGGGCTTTATCGCTGTTGTAGGCTCCCTCGTTGTTCACATTTACATAATAGGATAAATTGTTTTCTAGGAAGGGCATGTTCGCCGCTAAAAGCTCATGGGTTTTTTGAATGGTAGCGAAGTCTTCGGTTGTATTTACGCTGTAATTAAATGAAAACACCCCTAGAGTTCCATTATTGGAAACAACAGTAGGATGGTAAATAAGCTGACCTTTCTTCACATCATTACCCACAAAATCCAAATTAAAAGACTTGGCAAAATCCTCGTGAAAAAGATAGTTATTGCTATTAATAAAATAAATTTGAGGATGAGAAGAATAGATATCTGTAATTAAATATTTCAAATAATCGATCCCATTCAAATACTCATTCCATTGCACCAATTGGTTGTTTACGGACAATTCTTTAAAACGTGTAAGACTATCCAGAGCCAATAAACCATGAAATTTTATTTTTGGCTTCCCCGCATTCAAAGGACTTTGAAGAGGCATATTCTCCAACTCCGAAATATCATCCACGGTATCCCCATCAACATCAAAAGGCATATTTATAGGATATTCCAAAACCTGATAATGCTGAATTGGATAAGCACCTAAAGGTTCGCTTATTATAGTGGTATTGGGTTTTCCTTTGGTGATAGAAGTCACCAATTCAAAAGTAGAATCTATACTGTGCCTTACTTTTAAAACATAATAATTAGAAGTAGAAGAATTAACCTCCAATTGAATTTGCCCATTGCTATTTGTACTGTGGTTAAGAATAGGAACTGCTTGCTGTCCAAAGCCAACATAGGAAAGGCAACAAATAAAGCTTAGAAGAAATATTTTGAAAAGAGGATAGATATTCATTTGATAGTTTCCTGATAGAATACAAATATCCATCTTTTGGGGGTGGATTGCAAGGGTGGGTTTTTGGGGTTAATTGTTTACTTGGGTTTTAGCTTTTCGAAAAGCTTTTGTCCTTGGTTATTTTTTCATTTAAGTACTCTTCACATAATTCACCTTGGTCGTTAAATTTACTTTTAAACTGTCTGTAATTAATGCTTCCATTGAATTCATTTGAAAAGGTATCGCCCATTTTTAGTCTTAAGGTGGTAGAAAAATTTCCTTGGTAAATTACGCTTGAAGAAATTACAATCTCA
>CAKZNE010000298.1 GCA_937129395.1 uncultured Cryomorphaceae bacterium
ATTACTTTCTTTCAGACAAAGAACTATTCGATAAGGTAGATAAAATCAAGGCAGAGGTTCCCACTCTTAAAGAGATTTACATTTTTGATGAGGAAGACGGAATTAAAAGTTGGAAAGAGGTTCTAAAACTGGGAGAGGACGATTCCAATCAAGGAGAATTAGACGCCGCCAAGGATCAAGTAAAAAATAAGGATTTAGCTACTTTAATTTACACGTCTGGAACTACTGGGAGGCCAAAAGGAGTAATGCTTTCACACAATAATTTATTGAGTAATGTGATGGATAGCCACAGTAGAATGCCAGAATTTGTAAATGCAAAGGCCTTGAGCTTTCTTCCTGTTTGCCATGTGTTTGAAAGAATGCTTACCTATCTATATATCCAAAATAATATTCCCATTTATTTTGCAGAAGGCATTGATAAAATCGGAGATAATATTAGAGAGGTTAAACCAGAAATATTTAGTCTAGTTCCAAGATTGCTGGAAAAGGTTTACGATAAAATAATTGCAAAAGGTGCAGATTTAACTGGCCTAAAAAGAAAGTTGTTTTTCTGGGCGGCAGAACTCGCTGAGGATTACGAATTGGAAGGAAATTCCGCTTTGTATAATTTTAAACTAGGAATTGCCAGAAAGCTGATTTTTTCAAAATGGCAAGAAGCTTTAGGAGGAAATGTTCAAGTAATGGTTTCAGGAGGAGCAGCCCTAAACCCAAAGCTATTACGCATATTTTCGGCAGCAGGATTTAATATTCAGGAAGGATATGGGCTAACAGAAACCTCACCTGTAATTGCTGTAAATGGAGAGTTTTCGGATAAAAAGAAAATTGGTACCGTTGGTTGGCCAATTAATAATGTAGAAGTGAAAATTGCCGAGGATGGCGAAGTATTATGCAAAGGCCCAAATGTGATGATGGGTTATTACAATCAACCTGAAAAAACAGCTGAGGTAATTGATAAAGATGGCTTTTTCCATACGGGGGATATTGGGACTTTTATTGATGGCAAGTTCTTGAAAATCACTGACCGTAAAAAAGAAATGTTCAAAACCTCAGGGGGTAAATATGTAGCTCCACAACCCCTAGAAAACAAGTTAAAAGAATCGAGGTTTATTGAGCAATGTATGGTTGTAGGAGAAGGTGAAAAAATGACGGCGGCCTTTGTTCAACCCGATTTTGTTTTTCTAAAATCTTGGTGCGAAAGAAAAGGTTTAAATCACGCCAACACCGATGAAATGGTTCTTGATCCAAAGGTGAAAGAAAGAATTATGGAGGACATCTTGGAAATAAATAAGAATTTTGGAAATTGGGAGCAAATAAAAGTAATTGAAATTTGCCCTGATGTTTGGAGCGTAGACGCTGGTCATCTTACCCCAAAATTAAGTCTAAAAAGAAGAAATATTTTGAAACTCTACCCCGATTGTTATCAAAGAATTTATGGTCACACCAAAGATTAAATCCAATATGACTAAAAAAATAAGCTTTCTTTTTACTGCTGCAATTCTAGTATCTGTTTTATCGGGATGCGGTCAAACCAAAAAAGAATTAAGTTTTAGAGTCTCCACCTTACAATCTCAGGTTGGTCAATTAAAAACCCAAACCCAAGAAGCTAGAAATGAAACTAAAAGGGTAAAAGAGCAGATTCGAAAAATTAAAGAAAACAGGGAAATCGACAATGAATTGTATTGCGATAGTGTGCTGGAGGTTAATGTAGATTTGAATCAGGAAATCTTATTTCTTAAAAATCAATTATACGATAAAAGGTTGGCTAGCGGAATAGATTCTGTTCACCCCAATTTAAAAAAAGCACATCATTCGGAGAAGATACCTGCCAAAAGACAACAAATGATGGAGCAGTTTAATTCGCACTACCTAACCATGTGTATTCGAATGAAAGCTTCTTACCGTCTATTCTCAGAACAAATTATTGTTGAATATGAACTAAACCCCATCAGCAAAACTTTTGAAGGATATATTCGCCATCAATACATACCAGATATGGGTGCCGATGAATATGGTTTCCAACGTATGACAGGGGTTTATTCCTATACAAGCAAAGGAACTTTGAAGTTGCAGTTCAGCACACTCGATGAAGAGCCAGTTAATATAGTACTGTTCCACAACGTTAAAAAGGATATCTATAATGCCATTGAAGGAGAGGAAGAAGATTTGAAAAAAATCAATACAAAGGTGGTTGGATTGGATCAATTTTATTTTGCCAAATGCCCAACTAAATAATATTATGCACGCATAATAATTTTTTCTATATTTGGTCTACTTCAAAAAAATCCAATTTGAAACCCGAACAGACCGTAGACTTCCACATTAAAAAAACTTGGCAGAACATCGCCAAGATGTACAACGAAAAGGCCTCCAACTACGGAGCAACCATGGCAACTGGCTATGTGCTTTTAAATGTTGACTTGGAAAACGGAACCCCCTCCACCGCTCTAGGACCTAAAATGGGAATGGAAGCAACAAGCCTTTCCCGTATTTTAAAAAGTATGGAGGAGAAGGATCTTATCTACCGACAAAAGAATCCTAATGATGGAAGAGGGGTACTAATCTTTTTAACCGCCTTCGGAAAATCAAAAAGAGAAGATGCCAAAAAAGCCGTAATCGAATTTAACCAAGAGATTTTAAATCGGGTATCACCAGAACAAATGGAATCCTTTTTTGGAGTGATGGAAACCATCAACAATCTTGTAGCAGAACAAAAAATTTATCAGGAAAATACATGAAACGAACAATTAGAAAAGTAGCAGTATTGGGCTCTGGAATAATGGGTTCAAGAATAGCTTGTCATTTTGCCAATATTGGTGTAGAGGTTCTATTGTTGGATATCAGTCCAAAAGAACTAAACGCCAAAGAAGTAGCGACGGGACTTAGTTTGGATGATAAAAGAGTAAAGAACAGATTGGTGAACGATGCTCTTCTTACTGCGGTAAAAAGTAATCCTTCTCCAATTTATAGTAAATCCTATGCGTCCCGTATTCAAACAGGTAATTTTGATGATGACTTGTCAAAAATCGCTAAAGTAGATTGGATTATTGAAGTGGTTGTGGAGCGTTTGAATATCAAACAGCAGGTTTTTGAAAATGTAGAAAAACACCGAAAGCCAGGAACGATTATTTCCTCAAACACATCTGGAATCCCAATTCATTTGATGGTTGAGGGAAGAAGTGAAGATTTTCAGAAGCATTTTTCTGGAACCCACTTTTTTAACCCACCAAGATATTTGGAATTATTGGAAATTATTCCAACGCCAAAAACAGCCCCAGAATTGGTGGACTTCCTTATGGATTATGGAAAAAACAAACTGGGAAAATCCACAGTATTATGTAAAGATACTCCAGCCTTTATTGCCAATAGAGTAGGCGTTTTTGGAATTATGGATATGTTTAATAATGTTCAGAAATTGGGTTTGAGTGTTGAGGATGCAGATAAACTTACAGGTCCAGTAATTGGCCGACCAAAATCTGCAACTTTTAGAACTGCCGATGTGGTAGGCTTAGATACTTTAATCCATGTGGCCAATGGGGTTTACAATGCGGTGCCAGATGACGAAGAGCACGACAGCTTTAAACTTCCAGAATTCTTGCAGAAAATGCAGGAAAATAATTGGCTCGGTTCCAAAACTGGACAAGGTTTTTATAAAAAAGTAAAAAACGAAAAAGGGAAATCGGAAATCCTATCGTTGGATTTAGATAGTCTGGAATACAGTCCACAAAAAAAATCAAAATTCCCAACATTAGAATTAACCAAAACCATAGATAAAGTAGAAGATCGCTTTAAGGTTTTGGTAGCCGGAAAAGATAAAGCAGGAGACTTTTATAGAATGTCCTTTGCCCATGTTTTTGCCTATGTTTCGAATAGAATTCCAGAGATTTCTGATGAATTGTATAGAATTGATGCGGGTTTAAAAGCTGGATTTGGGTGGAAGCATGGCCCTTTCGAAATTTGGGATGCCATTGGTTTGGATAAGGGGTTGAAATTAATTGAAGCTTCGGGAAAAAAGGTAGCCAATTGGGTGCTGGAAATGAAGGAAGCTGGAGTGGATTCATTTTATAAAGTAGAAAATGGAGTACAACAATACTATTCCATTGAGGATAAAAAGAGCCTTGAAATTCCAGGACAAAAGAATTTTATCGTTCTCGATCATATTCGTAAAACAAATACGATTTGGTCCAATAACGAATGTTCTGTTTTGGATTTGGGAGATGGGATTGTAAATGTTGAATTCCATTCTAAAATGAATACCCTAGGTTCTGGAGTATTGGCTGGAATTAATAAAGGTGTGGAAATAGCAGAAAACGATTACCGTGGATTGGTAGTTTCCAACCAAGGTGATAATTTCACAGTTGGTGCCAATTTGGCCATGATATTTATGATGGCCATTGAGCAAGAATACGATGAATTAAATTTTGCTATTAAGTATTTCCAAGATACCATGATGAAGTTGAGGTATTCATCTATTCCAACAGTTGTTGCTCCATTTGGGATGACATTAGGAGGGGGGTGTGAAGCCTCTTTACATGCAGATGCCATTCAGGCTTCCGCCGAAACCTACGTGGGTTTAGTGGAGTTTGGAGTTGGATTAATCCCAGGTGGTGGTGGAACCAAAGAGCTTACCAAAAGAGCCAGTGAACGCTATTTAAAAGATGATGTAGAACTAAACGCTTATCGCGAGAATTTGTTAAGAATCGCCCAAGCCCAAGTTTCTACTTCGGCTGTTGAAGCCTTCGAAAATGGAATTTTTGTAGAAGGTAGAGACGGTATTAGTATGAATAAACAAAGGCTTATCGCCGATGCAAAAGAAAGAGTTTTGGCCTTGGCTGAGATCGGATATCAGATGGCTGTAAAAGGAAGAGATATAAAGGTTCTTGGTAAACAAGCCTTGGGAGTTTTCCAAGTGGGAGCTCATCAAATGCTAGAAGGTGGATATATTAGTGAATACGAGAAAAAAATGGTGAACAAACTGGGCTATGTAATGGCCGGGGGAGATTTAAGCGAACCAGCGATGGTTTCCGAACAGTATTTACTTGATTTGGAAAGAGAGGTTTTCTTAAGTCTTTGTGGTGAAAAGAAAACCCTAGAAAGAATTCAGCATATGCTTAAAACCGGAAAACCCTTGAGAAACTAAGGATCCTAAAACTGGAAATAAAAAGCTAAGGTTTAAATTAAAAAGAATTAGAAATGAGAGAAGCATATATAGTAGCGGCAAAAAGAACAGCAGTTGGAAAGTCCTCTAAAGGTGTTTTTAGATTCACAAGACCTGATGATTTAGCAGCTACAGTTATCCAAAAGTTAATGGAAGAAATTCCACAGTTGGATAAGGATAGGGTAGATGATGTAATTGTAGGAAACGCCATGCCCGAAGCGGAGCAAGGTTTAAATGTAGGGAGGTTAATTTCTTTAATGGGATTAAATACCGACAAGGTTCCGGGGTTAACAGTAAACAGATATTGCTCTTCAGGAATTGAAAGTATTGCCATTGCCTCTGCAAAAATTAAATCAGGAATGGCGGATTGTATTATTGCCGGCGGAACAGAAAGTATGAGTTATATCCCTATGGGTGGTTATAAGGTTACACCAAATTACAACACTTCCTTAACGAATCCGGATTGGTATAACAATATGGGCCTTACGGCTGAAGCAGTTGCAGAAAAATATCAAATAAATAGAGAAGATCAAGATGCTTTTTCTTTAAGATCCCATCAAAGAGCTTTGCAGGCCATTGAAGGAGGGAAGTTTAAAGATGAAATTATTCCTATTGAAATTGAAGAAACTTTTCTAGATCAAAACGAAAAAAAGAAAACTAGGAAATTCACCGTTGATACAGATGAGGGTCCAAGAAAAGGCTCCACTTTAGAAGCATTGGCTAGGTTAAGACCTGTGTTTTCTGCCAGAGGATCAGTTACCGCAGGGAACTCCTCACAAACTTCAGATGGTGCTGCTTTTTCAATCGTAATGAGCGAAGAAATGGTAAACGAATTGGGCTTAAAGCCTATTGCCAGGTTGGTGTCTTATGCTGTAGCAGGGGTGCATCCTAGAATTATGGGGATCGGGCCAGTTGAGGCTATTCCAAAAGCATTGAAACAAGCATCCATGAAATTACAGGATATTGATATTATTGAATTGAATGAAGCCTTTGCTTCCCAGTCTTTGGCTGTGGCTAGAAAGCTGGATATCAATCAGGATATATTAAATGTAAATGGTGGTGCCATAGCTTTGGGACATCCTTTGGGCTGTACTGGTGCAAAACTAACAGTGCAAGCTTTACATGAATTGCAAAGAAGAAATAAAAAGTACGGAATGGTAACAATGTGTGTAGGAACTGGTCAAGGAGCAGCTGGTATTTACGAAATGATGTAATCCAAACCTTTTAATATTAAAAGCAGCCTCGGCTGCTTTTTTTTACATAAATATTTTAGCACTTACTATGCGTGCATAGTTTTATTTAGTAAATTGCTTCATCAATTAATGGTTCCTTAAAAAATACAAATACCCATGGCAACATCAGCATCAGATCAAAATTTCCTTAAAGGTGGAGAATTTTTGATTCGCAATATTTCGGCAGACGAAATGTTCATCCCAGAAGAGTTTAATGAAGAACAAAAAATGATGGCTGAGGCTACTTCAGAATTTGTTGATAAGGAAATCACCCCCCACCGCGAGAGATTTGAAAAGAAGGATTATCAATTCACTCTGGAGCTAATGAAAAAGGCTGGAGAATTGGGCCTATTAGGAATTTCTGTGAACCAAGAATATGGCGGATTAGGAATGGATTTTAACACATCCATGCTGGTATGCGATCGTATTTCTGGAATCTCAGGTTCTATTTCCACTGCCTACGGAGCCCATACTGGTATTGGGACTTTGCCAATTTCACTTTACGGAACTGAAGAACAAAAGAAAAAATACATACCCAAACTTGCCACCGGCGAATGGATGGGAGCCTATTGCCTTACTGAACCTGGAGCAGGATCTGATGCCAATTCAGGAAAATCAAAAGCGGTGCTTAGTGCCGATGGTAAAAGCTATAAAATAACAGGACAAAAAATTTGGATTTCCAATGCAGGATTTGCTGATTTATTCATTGTGTTTGCCAAAATTGAAGATGATAAAAACCTCACCGGTTTTATTGTAGAAAGAAGCTACGAAGGAATAAGTTTTGGAGAAGAAGAAAACAAATTAGGGATTAGAGCATCCTCTACTCGCCAAGTGTTTTTTAATGATTGTGAAGTCCCAGTAGAAAATTTATTGGGTGAAAGAAATGGCGGTTTTAAAATTGCCATGAACGCATTAAATTATGGTAGAATTAAACTGGCAGTTGCAGTTTTGGATGCCTGTAGAAGAGTTATCCACCTATCAAGTGCCTACGCCAATGAGCGCAAACAATTTGGCCAATCCCTTTCTAAATTTCCAGCCATTCAGCAAAAATTAGCTGAAATGGTAACTCAAACTTATGTAGCCGAAAGCGCAACTTATAGAGCAGGACAAAATATTGAAGACCATATTGAAAGATTAAAATCCCAAGGAATGGGTTCTAGCGAGGCGAAACTTAAGGGAGTTGAAGAATATGCCATAGAATGTGCAATAATGAAAGTTTTTAGTTCTGAAGTTGGAACCTTTGTTACCGATGAAGGATTACAAATTTTTGGAGGCATGGGATACAGTGCCGACGCGCCACTCGAAGCGGCTTATAGGGATATGAGGATTTCTAGAATTTATGAAGGAACCAACGAAATCAACAGAATGCATAGCGTTGGTATGCTTCTTAAAAAAGCCCTAAAAGGCGAATTGGATTTAATGAGTCCAGCCGTGAAAATTGCAGGTGAACTTATGTCCATTCCATCTTTTGAAACACCAGATTATTCTGAATTGTTCGCCGAGGAAAAGGAGCAAATCGATAAAATGAAAAAGGCAGTCCTTATGATCGCTGGAAAGGCTGTGGAAAAATTCACCATCGAAATTGAAGGTGAACAAGAATTATTAATGGCCACTTCGGATATGTTAATTCAGATTTACGCCGCAGAAAGTGCAGTATTGCGTTCGGAAAAAATCGCTAAAAATATAGGAGAAGAAAAAGCAGGATTCTATATTGATATGGCAAAATTGTTTTTGTACAATGCCCTAGAAACGGTTGGAAAAGCTGGAAGGGAAGCCATCTATAGCTTTACGGAAGGAGATGAGCAAAGAATGTTATTAATGGGATTAAAGAGATTTGTTAAACCTATAAATCCAATAAACCCAAGAGATTTAAGACGAAATATCGCCGCTAAAGTGATCCAAGAGGAGAAATATCCGGTGTAAAATTTTATATTGATGAATTGGTAAAAAGATCCTTCTGAATTTTTTCAGAGGGATTTTTTTTGTTTTTACTAATTTCATCCACCCTAAATATTTAATATTGAAATTTTAAATAGAAATCTATGCCCTTTAAAATATCCTCCTTCGAAGAATATCAATCAGAATATAAAAAAAGCACTGCAAATCCCGAAGCTTTCTGGGATGATATCGCCAAACATTATCAATGGTCAAAACCCTGGGATAAAACACTAGAATGGGAGTTTAAAACCCCTAAGGTAAAGTGGTTTTTGGGAGGGAAATTAAATATTACAGAGAATTGTATAGACAGACATTTAAAAGATAAAGGTGACCAGAAGGCTTTAATTTGGGAATCGAATGACCCTAACGAAGAAAGCACTAGCTTAACTTACAATCAGCTTCACCAAGAAGTTTGCAAAATGGCCAATGTGTTAAAGTCACACGGAATAAAAAAAGGCGATCGTGTTTGCTTTTATATGCCAATGATTTTAGAATTGGGCATCAGTGTATTGGCATGCGCTAGAATTGGAGCCATTCATTCGGTAGTCTTTGCTGGGTTTTCTTCTAAAGCCTTGGCCGATCGAATTAAGGATGCTAGTTGTAAAATGCTCATTACTTCTGATGGAATCAATAGAGGAGGGAAAAAGATCCCTGCAAAAACACTCGTGGATGAAGCGTTAAAAGATTGCCCATCTATTGAATCCGTATTGGTGAAAAGATGTTGCGGTTTAGAAATTAATATGAAAGCTGGGAGAGATTTTGAAATTCCTGTTGAACTTGAAAAAGTAAATGCTGACTGCCCAGCAGAACCTATGGATTCTGAGGATCCCTTATTTATTTTATACACTTCGGGATCAACAGGTAAACCCAAAGGAGTAGTTCATACTTGTGGTGGGTATATGGTTTATGCCGGATATTCCTTTGCTAATGTATTTCAGTATGAAAATAAAGATGTGTATTGGTGTACAGCCGATATTGGATGGATTACAGGACATTCCTATATCCTGTATGGACCCTTATTAAATGGAGCAACAAGTATAATGTTTGAAGGAATTCCAACATTTCCTGATGCTGGAAGGTTTTGGGATGTAGTGGATAAACATAAAGTGAATCAATTTTATACAGCGCCAACCGCCATTCGAGCTTTAATGGCCTGTGGCGACCAGCATTTTGAAAATAAGAATCTTTCATCTTTAAAAGTTATAGGATCTGTAGGTGAGCCAATTAATGAAGAAGCCTGGCATTGGTATAATGATAAAATAGGAAAAGGAAATTGCGCTTTGGTAGATACTTGGTGGCAAACCGAAACCGGAGGAATTATGTTATCCGGATTAGGAAAACATAGCCCAATGAAACCTTCACATGCAGGATATCCCTTACCAGGAATCCAAACTGTATTATTGGATCAGTCGGGAAAGGAAATAGAAGCCAATCAACAGGAAGGCTATTTGGCGGTAAAATTTCCTTGGCCTAGTATTATTCGCACTACATATGGTGATCATGAAAGATGTAAAAATGTTTATTTCTCGCATTACGATGGTTATTATTTTACTGGAGATGGTGCCAAACGTGATGAAAATGGTATGTACCGTGTAATCGGTAGAGTAGATGATGTGATAAATTGCTCCGGACACAGACTGGGAACTGCTGAGGTAGAAGATGCTCTTGATGAACATGAAGAAGTGGTTGAATCTGCTGTGGTAGGTTATCCTCATCCCATTAAAGGACAAGGGATTTATGCTTTTGTGATAATAGACTCTAAAATGCAGGCTTCTGAAGAAATAAAGAAATCCATTATAGATACTATCATCTCAGAGATAGGTCCGATAGCAAAGCCCGATAAGATTCAGTTTGTATCGGGACTTCCTAAAACTCGAAGTGGTAAAATCATGCGTAGAATTCTTCGAAAAATAGCGGAAGGAGACACTTCTAATCTAGGTGACGTATCGACTTTGATTGACCCAACTGTAGTTGAAGAAATTAAGGGAGGGAAGGTTTGATTTGCAATGTAGTTAGTATAAGTAGTCGTAGATTGCATGGTTATTTCCTATCAAACTTTTATCATTTAATATATTGCCTGCCATTATTTATAAAAAAATGATAATACTTCATTGTTGTTTTCCCCGAAATAGATAAGTGAGTATTTTTTTCATTTCCGCTTGTTTTCTCTTCTTTGCTTTATCTAAATTCCATTCATTAAAATCTTTGACTTGCTTTTTTTCTCTTTCACACTTCCTT
>CAKZNE010000299.1 GCA_937129395.1 uncultured Cryomorphaceae bacterium
ACCACTGCCACCATCCATATAAATCAGACCTAAACCCAGCATTTCTCCGGCCATTGCTGTACAGGCTGCAATTTCTGGTTTGTCGTGTGGAATAGGCATGCTGCCACTCATGTAGGAGGCGGTTGTTGGTTTGCCACTATCAATTAACATATACCCAGTTGGCAAGGTTTCTAAACCACTTTGTTTGATATAGGGAGCTGCAATTATTTGGTTTCCGATTAACAAATCTGGGTTTCTTCCGGAGATAAGGGAAAGAAATAAAATGGCATCGGCTTTTGGTGAAACTTGCATAATACTACCAGGGAAAAGTATCACTGGAATATTTGTCTTCGATTTAACCAATTCTATACAATGATCAAGAATATCCTTAACAAGAAGGCTTCCTCCCATGAAAATAAGATCAACTTTTGCCTTATTCGCTTGGTTGATGATCTCAATAAGGTCTTTGTCCTCAGGAGTGTCTGGATCAATCAATAGCGCTAAAAGCTTCTTATTCTGAGCTTTAGCATTTTGGATGGTATGTAAAATCGATTTCGACATTTGAAAGGCAAACCTAATAAACTGAGCGCAATAATTTCTATTCTTTTAAATTAATTGAATTCCTTGTTTTTTAATACCACAAGTGACAAGTAGCTCTCCAAGGTTCTCGTAATTTATATCATATTCACAACGTATTTTGTCGGTAAAAAGTTGGGCTTTTGTTTTTGTTTTTGAAGAATATGAAAAGGGGGAAACGGAGATGGAGTTTTTAAAGCTCAATTTTTTGTTATCCTCAATCTTTACAATAACCTCTTTTGCTCCCCAATAGAATAAAAGATGTTCCATGGTTTTGTTTTTTGAAAGGGAAGCCTTTTCATCTTCATTCATAAACCGAGAGGCAATTCTTAGAATGTTTTCACGCTTCACTTCTAAATCCAATCCAACTTCAGCCTTATCACCAACTAAAATTCCTGCAAAACCATAAGTATGTGAAAACGAAATTGGCGTAGGATGGTTTTGAAAGGAAGGTTTTCCATTGGAATTATATTGAATCAACCTGTTTTCGGTAAAAAAGAATTTTACCAATTGCCTTAAGGCCAAAAATTCCTTGATTTTGTCAATATGATGTATGCCAGATAATTTCACCTTGTCGCCTTCGCTTAGCTCAAGCCCAAGTTGTAATTCTTCTACATCCTCTTCAATTTTCCATATGAGGTAATGTACCCCAGGAAACACTTCATTGTTTTTGTATATCGCCATCTCAGTGTTGCAATATTAATCTATAGATTTAAGTATCTTTGCAAACCTAAATTTTTAGATACAAATATTTTGTTATGAGTAATACTGTAGATAAGTATATCCCATTTAAGGTTAAAGACATAGCCTTGGCAGAGTGGGGAAGAAGAGAGATTGAATTAGCAGAGGCTGAAATGCCTGGTCTAATGGCTTTGAGAGAAGAATTCGGAAATGAAAAACCTCTTAAAGGTTCTAGAATTGCCGGATGTTTACACATGACTATCCAAACAGCAGTTTTAATTGAAACTTTAGTTGAATTAGGAGCCGATGTTACATGGTCATCTTGTAATATTTTCTCTACTCAAGATCATGCTGCCGCTGCAATTGCCGCTGCTGGTGTTCCAGTTTATGCTTGGAAAGGTATGACGGATGAGGAATTCGATTGGTGTATTGAGCAAACTCTATTTTTTGGAGAAGATCGCAAACCCCTTAACCTAATTTTGGATGATGGTGGTGATTTAACAAATATGGTTTTGGATCGTTTCCCTGAATTGGCCGGAGATATTAAAGGTCTTTCCGAAGAAACAACAACTGGCGTTCACAGACTTTATGAAAGAATGAAGAACGGTACTTTACCAATGCCAGCGATTAATGTAAATGATTCTGTAACAAAGTCGAAATTTGATAATAAGTACGGATGTCGTGAATCTGCTGTGGATGCAATCCGTAGAGCTACAGATTTAATGATGGCTGGAAAAGTTGCCGTTGTTGCTGGATATGGTGATGTTGGTAAAGGAACAGCTGCTTCGCTAAGAGGTGCAGGAGCTCGTGTTATTGTAACTGAGGTTGATCCTATCTGTGCCTTGCAAGCTGCAATGGACGGATTTGCTGTTCGCAGAATGGAATCCGTTGTGGGTGAAGTGGATATTGTAATCACTACTACTGGTAATAAAGACATCGTAGTTGGAAGTCATTTCGAAAAAATGAAAGACAAAACTATCGTTTGTAATATTGGACACTTTGATAACGAGATTGATGTTGCTTGGTTGAAAAATAACCATGGTGAGTCGCACGTTGAAATTAAACCTCAAGTGGATAAGTATACAGTAAATGGAAATGATATTATCCTTTTAGCCGAAGGTAGATTGGTAAACTTAGGTTGTGCTACTGGCCACCCAAGTTTTGTAATGTCAAACTCATTTACAAACCAAGTTTTAGCACAATTGGAACTATGGACAAATGGAGCTAATTACGGAAATGAAGTTTATATGTTGCCAAAACATCTTGATGAAAAAGTTGCTAAACTTCACCTTGCTAAAATTGGTGTTGAGCTCAGTGAACTTAGTCAAGAACAAGCAGATTATATTGGAGTGGCTCAACAAGGACCATTCAAACCTGAATACTACAGGTATTAAATTATATTCTTAATCGAAAAAGCCACCTCAAAAGGGTGGCTTTTTTTATTTAAAATAGGCTTAGTCCTTATTCCATTATTCTTATTAGTATTTTCGAAGACTAAACAAGAATTTCATGGAGGCCTTTAGTAGAGTCACACGACTTATTTCAGATTATACCTCAGATCTTTTGTGCATTCATGATGCTGAGAACACCATTCGCTTTGCAACTAAATCGAGTAAGGTTATTTTAGGATATTCCAGCGATAAAATTTTGGGTAGAAAGTTAACAGATTTTTTATCTGAAGACTTTATTAAAGAAATGGACTTCACAACTCTTATCCGCTTTTTTGATCATCCAGGAACTCGTATTCGGTACCAAATAAACCATGGCGATGGTAGACTTCGATGGTTGGAAACAACCTTTAATAGCATCGGTGATGATCCTCAAAAGGACTATAGCATTTTAAGCAGTACCCGAGATATTACCGAGAGTGTTGCTCTAACGGAAGATTTGAGGGAAGCTCTTTCTAAGGAGCAGGAATTGTCTAGGTTTAAAAGTAATCTGTATTCAGTGGCTAGTCATGAATTTAAAACGCCACTTGCCGTGATTCAGGCAAATGTGGAACTTCTTAGAATAAAGAGAACCGAAAAGGTTTTGGATAATGCCATGAGCTCCATTGAGGAAGAAGTAGATCGTTTGAACTATATGATTGGCGATATGTTGGAATTAAAAAAGCTAACAACCGGCGAAACCACCTTTAGGCCAGAATCGTTTTTTATTGAGGAAATGATGGATGAAATATTGGAAAATGATATTTCCAAAACCTATCCAAATATTACAGTTTCAAGAAAAAAAAGAGGGAAAAGAATACCTATTCACGGTGATCCAACTTTAATTCGATTTAGTATTGCTAATCTGTTGTCAAATGCTTGTAAATTTTCTACAGTTTCTTCTGATGTAGAAATTGTTATAGATTATTCGGTTGAGGAAGTGCGTTTTGCAATTTCTGATAAAGGAATTGGGATACCCCTAGATGAACAAGATTTGATATTTAATTCCTTTTACAGAGCCAAAAATGCGGGTAATATCCAAGGTACTGGAGTAGGCTTGGCAATTGTTAAGGAATTTGTAGATTTACATAAAGGTAGAATTGAATTGAGCAGCAGCCCAGGGAAGGGAAGTACATTCGTCGTCAGTTTACCCGTTTAAACTCAATATGTCATGAAAAATAAGTTGTTAATTGTAGAGGATAATGTAAAGTTGCTCTCCACAATGACTGCTCTTTTGGAAGATTCATTTGATCT
>CAKZNE010000300.1 GCA_937129395.1 uncultured Cryomorphaceae bacterium
ATTTCAAATGATAAATTTGATATAGATGAGCCTCTTAAAGGGTCCGATAGAGATATGTGGCGCAATATGATGGAAAACTCATATAATAGTAGCCTAACTGAAAAGGAAAAGTTGGATAGTGACAAAGAGAGTGATTTTAAAAAGTCATTTAAAGAAGTGTTTTCTCGTCAATTTAGAGAGTCTTTTTCACAATATATTAAAGATAAGGAAAGTGAGTTAGGGGTTCTTGAAGATCATAAGGAAATGTTAGTCGAAGAAGTCGTTGAAGATTTTAAAGAGGTGAGAGGTGAAAAAAGATCAGCCGAAGAAGACATCGAAGAGTCTCCGTCAAAAAGAGCAAGAGGTAAAGGTGAGGCTAGTGAAGCCTTTGTTGTTGAGTCGTCATCACCTTTGCCATCTGGGCGTCGAGAAATCTCCGCTTCTCCGCAAAGGCCGCCAATGAATTCACCGAGTAGGGTTCCATTAAGGCCGCCAGGATCTCAAGAGGGTTTGCCAACAGGAGTTCGGTTAAGTAGTGCTCGATTAATAGACGGTATTCAATCCCCTAGATCAGCAGGAAATACAATATAAAATTATGAAAAAATTAGTTATAAAAGGTGGAAATAAGTTAAATGGTCAGGTTAATATTGCTGGAGCAAAAAATGCGATTTTACCCATTATGGTGGCGTCGATTTTAACTGAAGAAGGGTTATCTCTTAGCAATATTTCTCACGTGAAGGATATTTCAACGATGATGAACTTGCTTGCCAGTCTTGGTATTGAGATTAAATTTGATGGCTTTGATGAAGATGAGGGTTTTGAAGGTAGAAAAATTGAGTTGGTTGCTAAAGATATTAGTAATTCAGTTGCTGATTATGATTTAGTGAGTAAAATGCGCGCGTCTATTCTTATTATGGGTCCATTATTGGCTAGATTTGGCAGTGCAAAGATTTCCTTGCCAGGTGGCTGCGCCATTGGAACCAGGCCAATTGATTTGCATTTAATGGCAATGGAAAAACTTGGTGCAAAAATTCATCTTAAGGCTGGTTACATTGAGGCTGTCGTTGATGGTGGACTTAAAGGAGCAGTTATTGATTTTGAGAAAGTTTCAGTTGGCGCAACTCAAAATATCATGATGGCGGCGTGTTTGGCGTCTGGTGAAACTGTTATTAATAATGCGGCAAAAGAGCCGGAAATTGTTGATTTGGCAAAATGTTTAAATTTAATGGGTGCGAAAGTTTCCGGAGCTGGGACAAATCAGGTTAAGATCATTGGAGTTAAAAAATTACATAAAGCGTCGCATAAAATTATTGCTGATCGTATTGAGGCTGGGACCTATGCGGTTGCGGCCGGGATTACTGGTGGCTGTATTAAAATCAATGGCGTAGATCTAGCTCTTTTTGATGGCTTTGCAGATGTTTTGCGAGACTCAGGGGTTGAATTAACACAAATATCGGAGAATATTGTTGAGGCAAAAAGAACCGCCAATGAAATTAAGTCGGTAAGTTTTTCCACTCAGCCCCATCCGGGCTTTCCCACGGACATGCAAGCTCAACTTATGGCCTTGATGACCGTTGCTACGGGTGAATCAATAGTTGAGGAAAATATTTTTGAAAAACTAAAATCAAATCCCATTTATGTGGCCGAAATGAATGGGCAAAATGTTTTTGATTTTAAAAAAGAGGAACCTGAATTAACTCTCGTTATGGGTAGTGAATCTCATGGTCCATCAGAGTTTTGGAAGAAAAATGCCCGGGCCATAACTATTCCTAAAAAGGGGAAGTCCGAAATTGAAAGCTTAAATGTAGCACAAGCATGTGCAATACTTTTAAGTAGATTAGGCTAGACACTTTCAATTTTTGTCTTTTTTGCCAATCTGCTTTTGTAAATAATATTGCTCATAACTCCCAAAAGTACCAAGCCAATTCCAGCAAGGGCAAAACTACTGTATATTACATCAAAAAGGATTAAATCAAAACCTAGGGCCAGAATTATCCCCAAATACTTAAAGCTAATTACTTCGTTAATTTCTGCAGATTGTAAGGCTTTGGTCATAAAAATTTGTGCAATCTGGGTAAGGATCCCTAAAGCCAAAAGCAGTAGCCATTCTATTCCTAAAGGCTGAATCCAATTGAAACTGGAAATAAGTCCCATTACAGGGGTGGCAATTAAAGGGAAATAAAATACCACGACCAAGGGGTGGTCGCTGTCCTTAACTTTTCGAATGCAGTTGTAGGCCAATCCAGAAAAAAGGGCTGAAATAATCCCCATTGCTAAAAGTTGAGGCGTAACATTTGGATCAAAACCTTTTACCATTGCAATTCCAGAAAAGGCCATTAAAAAAAAGATCCATTGCATAGATTTTACCTTTTCCCCTAAAATAAATATCCCAAAAAAGGCCGTGAATATGGGTGATAAATATTGAATGGTAATAGCAGAACCCAATGGCAATTTTTGCAAAGTGTAAAAGAAAAGGGAAAGCGCTGTTACACCAAAAACACCCCTTAGAATTAAATAAAGCTTTTGGTTTCCCCAAGGATTTATTTTTCTTCTTTTAAATGCAATTAAACAAAGACTTAAAGAGACAATGGATCTAAAAAATACCAATTCCGTTGCTGGGATTCGGTCCAAATATTTTACCGTTAGGTTCATCAAGGAAAATCCTAAAACGGAAATCAGCATAAATCCGATGGCCTTGTTTGTGTTGGATTTCAAGACTTGAAAATTAGGATTGGGTCAATAATTCTTTGATGGCTTCGGCACATCTTTCCCCATCAATCCCCGCTGAAACTATGCCTCCAGCGTATCCTGCTCCTTCGCCGCATGGAAAAAGATTAAGAATTTCTGGATGATTTAAGCTAATGGGTTTTCTAGGGATTTTTACAGGTGAAGAAGTTCGGCTTTCAATTCCGATAATATTTGCTTCATTGGAATAATAGCCTTTCATTTTTGCGCCAAACTTCATAAATCCTTTTCGCAATCTATCTGAAATAGGTTTTGGTAAGATTTCGTGCATGGCCACACTTTTTAAACCAGGTATATAGGAACTTGGATTCAAATCCTTGGAAATTTTCCCTTTTACAAAATCAGTAAGCTTTTGAGCTGGTGCTGTTTGATCGCTTCCTCCAGCTTCCCAAATCTTTTGCTCTACTTCTTGCTGGTATTTTAATCCTGCTAAGGGGCCGTATTTTTCATAATCCTTTAAATCGGATAATTCCACGGCAACCACAATCCCAGAATTAGCAAATTTATTGTCTCTTTTACTTGGAGACATTCCGTTTACGACCAATTCTTTACTCCCTGTAGCGGCTGGAACAATAAAACCACCTGGACACATACAAAAGGAGTAAACTCCTCTATTATCAACCTGTTCTACCAACTTATAGGAAGCCGCTGGAAGTACATCCCCACGAGGAAAACCATGGTATTGTATTTTATCAATTAATTCTTGTGGATGTTCCACACGAACTCCCATGGCAAAAGGCTTGGCCTCAATTTTAATATTTTTTTGGTGTAAAAGTTCAAACACATCTCTGGCGCTATGTCCAGTTGCTAAAATCAGCGCCTCTCCTTTATGGATTTTACTGTCTTGGTCTACAATTCCTTTGATTTTGTTTTTTTCAATAATGAAATCTTCCATTCGTGTATTGAAAAGAATTTCACCACCAAATTCAAGGATTTTTTCGCGCATTGCTTCCACCACTTTTGGCAACTTATTGGTGCCGATATGGGGGTGGGCGTCAATTAAAATTTCATGAGTAGCTCCATGTTGAACCAAAATATCAAGTACTCTTTTTACGCTTCCTCTTTTTTTACTTCTTGTATATAGTTTACCATCGGAATAGGTTCCGGCTCCTCCTTCTCCAAAACAATAGTTGGATTCTGGATTCACTAAATGGTCTCTATTAATAGATTTTAAATCCCTTCTTCGGTCTTTTACATTTTTACCCCTTTCTATAATGATAGGTTTCATTCCTAATTCAATACATCTAAGGGCAGCAAACATTCCTGCGGGGCCACAACCAATAATCAAAACCCTTTTTTGATCTTTTACATCCTTGTAATTTAGGCTGGTCATTTCAGCCAAACTTGGTTCCTCATCAATAAAAAGCCTAAGCCTTAAATTTATTTTTATAGGGTTTTTTCGGGCATCGATGGATCGCCTAAGAATAAAGTGACCTTTAAATTTGGATTTAGATATTTTGGCTTTTGCAAGAGCAATGGGTAAAAGAAGTTCCTCGTTTGCTGCTTCTTTAGGACTGCAGATTAAATCAAGATCAAGCTGCATTAAAAATATTATTCAAATGTGAAATTCAGGAGAATGGCTCTGGTTTGTAGTTTCTCTATCGCCGAAACGTAATACGTTCCATCCTGTACAAGAAGATTATTTAAACCAAATGTGGCTTTTATTTGGGGTGAGAATTTGAAAAATTCAAAATACATATCTACGCCAAAGCCTAGTTCATAACCTATGTCGCTACTCTTGATTTTAAATAGTCGATCATCCTCCACATTTTCATTTGAAGAAAGATCTAGATTGTATTTTAGGCCCGTAGTAACATATAATCCGTAATTATCTATTCTTTTGGATCTGTATTTTAATTCAAAAGGAAACTCAAAAAAACTACTTACAATTTCTCTTTTTACAATTTGCCTTTCTTGACTAATAGGCTCAATTACGTCAAACTCAAGAATTCGATTTGTACTTGCGAAGCCGGGAAGGAAACGGAAATCTAAATATTCGGCAATTCTAAAATTGGAAACAATATTTACATTATAACCGGGATTTACGTCGCCATCGGCACGATAAAATCCTTCAACATCAGCTAAGTTTTCAATCTGTTGGATATTGAAATTATAGAAGTTTAGCCCGATACTAAAACCGAAATGCAATTTTTTGTTATTGTAATTGGGAAGGTTTCTTAAACGATTTTGTGCGTTTAAATCATTTCCAATTAGGGCAATCACGGCTAAAAATAAGAGTGCAATTTTTTTCACGGAGTTCAAACGATTAATAGGCTTTCATTATTTTGTTGCATCATAAATCATGGCTACACCCATGGTTACCTCTTTGTAAGAAGGTTTTTTAAATCCCAACTTAGTAAGAATGGTAATAAAGCGATCCCCATACGGGAAAGCATCTACAGATTCAGGAAGGTAAGTATAGGCGCTACTGTCCTTGCTCACCATTTTTCCTAAACCAGGAAGTATATTCTTAAAATAAAATTTATAAAGTTGCTTGAATGGGAAGGTGGACGGCTGAGAAAATTCCAAAACCAATAATTTTCCATCCTTACGTAATACCCGTTGAATTTCTGAAAGTCCTTTTTCCAAATTTTCAAAATTTCTTACCCCAAAAGCGACAGTTACCACATCAAAACTTTCGTCCTCAAAAGGTAAATTTTCTGAATCTGCTTGGGCTAAAGAAATGATGTGATCAAGCTTTCGATCTTCAATTTTTTTCTGGCCAACAGATAACATTCCAGCGGAAATATCAATACCTGTTATTTCTTTGGGTTTTGCTTTTGTTAAGGCAATAGCCAAATCTCCAGTTCCTGTTGCAACATCCAAAATTCTATCAGGATTCATGGCAGCAGCGGTTTTTACCACTTTTCTTCTCCACCCTTTATCAATATTTAAGGACAAAAGATGATTCAGGAAATCGTAGCGTTCCGAAATATTATCAAACATTTCAGCAACCTGTTCTTTCTTACTTCCTTCTGCCTTATAGGGTTTAACTTGTTCGCTCATATCAATTATAAGTGCTTGCAAAGGTAGGTTATAGTACTTAACCTACCATTATATTGGTTTTAGGATATTTATATTCTACTTTTCTCTTCTTATTGCCAATGGCAAAGGCCAAAGACAAGGTTCCTACCTTCCCCAAAAACATACTTAACATTATTATTATTCTACCCGCCGAGCTAATATCTTTTGTTATTCCTGTACTCAAACCAACGGTACAATAAGCGGAAACTTCTTCGAAAGATAAATCCATTAAATCTGTGTTCGGCTCTGTAATGGCCAGTCCAAAAATTCCAAAAGAAATGAAGGCGATAGAGAATAAAAAAATGAGGAATGCCTTATTTAAAACATGAAAAGGAATTGTACTTCGGAAAATTTCCAGTCTTTCCCTCCCTGTTGTGGTGGTCCAAGCTCCCAGAAGAACCATTACAAAAGTGTTGGTTTTTATTCCTCCTCCTGTGGAACCGGGAGAAGCACCTATAAACATTAGAAAAATAACAAAAATCAAGGAGGGTGCTGCCAAACTTCCCATATCTATTGTGCTGAAACCAGCCGTTCGTGAAGATATAGAATGAAAAAAGGAGCTTGTGATTTTTCCGAAAGTTGATTGACCTTCCAATGTGTTTCCACTTTCAAAAGCCAGAAAAATGAGGAATCCAGATATTACTAATACTCCCGAACTCAATAAAGCGATTTTGGAATTTGCTTGTAACTTTCTCCAAAGGGTTTTCCCTTTTTTTAGATTCTTTTTTACAGATAGTACATCCGTAATTACAGCAAAGCCAATTCCTCCCAGAATAATTAAGACTGCAATAATCCACTGAAAGCCGTAGAAACCTCGAATTTCCTCAAGATATAGCCCATTTTCAAATAATGAAAAACCGGCATTGTTGAAAGCTGAAATACTGTGAAAAATGGAATAGAAAAATTTCTGACTTATTGATTCAAATTCATAGTCATTCCAACTTATAAAGATCAAAATTGCTCCAACAACTTCTATGATTATACTGAATTTAAAAACCTTTCTAAATAATTTTGAACCATCGCTTAAGGACTCAACATTAAGACTGTCTTGCAAAATGGTTTGTTGTTTTAATCCAATCGATTTACGAGCAAATAGAGCGAAAATTGCCGCAAACGAAATAATATTTAAGCCTCCCATCTGAATGAGCATCATAATTAGGGCTTGGCCTTTTGGGCTGAAATAAGTAGCTGTTTCCACCACGGTTAATCCGGTTACACAACTTGCAGAAATGGAAGTAAAAAGTGCATCCTGAAAAGGCATGGAAATACCTTCTGCCGTTACTTGAGGCAAAAGAAGTAATCCTGTTCCAATTGTAATTAAAACAATAAAAGAGGAAATCAACAATACTGGAGGTGAGAGTTTTAGGTTGTTGATAATGTTCCCAGCTCTTCCTATTTCATTAATAAGAATAATAAAAAAATAGCCTTGAATGACCAGGGCGAAAAAACGATCTAAGTTTTCAATACCAATGAGGTTTCCAAAGCTGTAAACCATTTGAAAACCAAGGATTCTATCACAGAGAAAATTAAAAATAACAATTAAAATAAGTACTGCCTCGGGTAAGGATTCCTTAATATCCTGGAGAGGGTTGAAACTCAAAATTAGCCTTGTTATATATTTCAAAATATAAAAACCCAGTCCGCATTTGATGATAAAAGTAATTACCTCTCGTTCTGATGTGCTAATGAAAAATCCGTGGTAATAAATTAAACTGGCCATTACAATAGAAGCCATAATGACGCTAGCAACCCTAAAGAATTTTTGAACCGGGCCTTTTACTGCGTAGATTTTAATATTTAGGTATTCCCTAATTTCTTTTAGAGTCATAGGGGAGAGTTCAAAGCTTGGTTTATTTTTTCGATCACCTCATTTGAATTGATGCCGTTTAAGCAAGCATAATCCCCACGAAAACATTCTTTATTTCCAAATACAGAACATGGCCTACAACTTAATTGATCATTCGCAATTTCCACTTTAAAGGCGTCATTTTTCCCCAATGGTCCGAATCCAGCTAGGCTATGTGTGGCTCCCCAAATACTCACAACTGGAATATTGGCCATAGTTGCTAAATGCATATTACTAGAATCCATAGCAACAAATACGTCCAGATTTTTCATGAACTGCATTTCAAAATCCAATCCGCCGGTACCCACCATATTAACTATAAAATCCGATCCATTGGCCAGTTCGTCCAATTCTATTTTATCCATTGGGCCGCCAAAAAGATAAATGAATTTCCCATCATCTACCAATTCTTTAATAAGGGTTTTTACCTTTTCCAAAGGCCAACTTTTTCCTTGATGTTGTGCCATGGGGGCAAATCCAATTTTTACTTTTTCCAATGGAAGAGGTATTGTGTTTTCCAGTTTTCTCGAAAAATTGAGGCCCTGAAAATCTTTGGTTTTAAAGTTCAAAGGAAAACCGGCGCTTTCAAAAACATCCGCATATCTTTCGGCGCTATGCTTTAATTGTTTTCGGATTTTATTTTCCTTTCGAACTAGGGCCTTCTTTTTCTTTCTTCCCTTGTCAATTTCAAAAACTTTTAGCCCGGAGCTTCGGAAAAAGAAATTCAGAATTTTACTTCTTAAAACTTGGTGGAGATCAATTACAATATTAGGATTTACCTCCCTTTTTATTTTTTTATAAAGTTTGAAAAGCCCAATAAAACCTTTGTGTTCCGATTTTAAATCAGATTCCACAAAAGTGATTTTTAAAGAAGAAAAAAGATCCTTGGCAAAGGGTTTGGAAAGAATAAATAATTCCAAATCTGGGTACTGTTCATTTAGTTTTTGAATTAAGGCTAAACTTAAAGTAATATCCCCAAGTGCCGAAAATCTAATGATGAGAACCTTCACCTAGTCCTTTTTTTGAGCGTATAATACAGGATTCAATTCAGGATCATTGTACATTTTCATCTGGCGATATATTTTCATTACACGAGATCCATTTTTTAAATCCTCCAGCAATTGATCAATTGAAGTGCTTAAATCCTCCAATTGAGTTTGTAAAACTTCTAACTTAAATTTATTCTTTTTACTTAAAACATCTCCTAAGTCCTCCCGGTTCGCTTCCACTTCCATATGGTAAATCTTTAAAGATAAAATTGAAAGTCGATCTATAGCCCAAGCTGGACTCTCTGTGTTGATTCTAGCATTTTCCAATGCCGATATTTTTTTGAAAACCTCTAAATAATGATCGTCTATTTTCTCCACTAGGTCTGTACGGTCCTGGTTGCTAGCATCAATTCTCCTTTTAATTACAAGAGCTTGCTCAGGATTAATTTGAGGGTCTCTAATAATATCCTCTAAATGCCATTGAACCGTATCAATCCAATTTTTGCGATAAAGTAAACTTTCATAAGTCCCTTCTTTAAAAGGGTTTTTAAGAACAGCATTTACATTATCTTCAAAATGATAGTTAGCAATACTGGTTTTAAAAACCTCATACATTTCAAGTGCAGTTTTCATTTAGCTCAGTTTAATAATGGCTTGTTTAATTCTTTTTAATGCTTCATTCAGGTTTTCCTCGCTAGCAGCATAGGAAATACGGATATAGTCTGGACTTCCAAAAGCTTCCCCTGGAACTAAACCTACATGGGCCTCTTCCAATAAATACATGCAAAGATCATTTCCATCCTTGATGGTCCAGTTTTCATATTTTTTTCCAAAAAGGCTATCCACTTTAGGAAAGAAATAGAATGCTCCTTTTGGAGTGTTTATTTCCAATCCAGGAATTTCTTCCAAACCTTTTTTCATTAAATTTCTTCTATTCAAAAATGCCTCCTTCATAAAGTCCACTTCGCTAGGATCTGCATTTAAGGCAGCAATTGCGGCTCTTTGACTTATACTAGAGGTTGCGGAGGTAAACTGACCTTGCATTTTGTCGCAAGCTTTTGCAATTTCTAAAGGAGCTCCAAGATAACCGAGTCTCCAACCTGTCATTGAAAAACCTTTAGAAACACCGTTAACGGTAACAACTCTATCATAAATAGAATCAAAAGAGGCTAAGGAACTGTGTTCTCCTTCAAAATTGATTAGTTCGTAAATCTCATCGCTAATGGAAATAATATTTTCGTGTTTTTCCAAGGTGTTTACCAAATCAGCCAGTTCCGTTTTCGTATATAAACTTCCTGTTGGATTACAAGGAGAGCTGAAAATCAACATTTTAGATTTTGGATTGATGTATTTTTCCAAAGTTGCTCCATCGATTTTAAAGTCTGTATCGATGCTTGTTGGGATAATTACAGGAACACCCTCTGCTAATTTTATCGCTTCTTTATAGGAAACCCAATAGGGTGCGGGGAGTAAAACCTCATCACCAGGGTTCAATATCGATAACATTAAATTTGCTATACACTGCTTGGCTCCTGTAGAAACCACAATTTGTTCTGGACTGTAATTGATCTTATTATCTCTAAGAAATTTGCGACTTATCGCCTCTCTTAAATCTTTATATCCAGCCACTGGCGGATAATGTGTGTAATTTTGATCTATTCCTTCTTTTCCAGCTTCTTTAATAAAGTCGGGCGTGTTAAAGTCGGGCTCTCCAAGTGAGAGGCTGATTACATCGATACCACTTTCTTTCATTTCTCTACTTTTTTTGCTCATTGCAATAGTTTGAGATTCAGAAAGATTACGGGTCCTCGAAGAAATAAAATGATTCATAAATCGTACTTAAGTGGCAAAACTACAAATTTCACTATTCCAAGGTTTGTGTTTTTTACGATATTTGAAAATTCTAACCCTGAATCCTATTAATGGAAATATTAATCGAAGTACTAAAATATTCCTTACCATCTCTTTTTCTGCTGTTGTTGTGTTATATGATGCTAACCAACTTTATGGAGAATGAAGAAAAGAGGCGTTCCTATTTTTTGAAAAAGGAAACTCAAAAGAGTTCTTTACCGATCCGATTGCAGGCCTATGAAAGAATTTCCATGTTTTTGGAAAGAATTACTCCCGAGCGATTACTATTAAGGGTTTCTTCTCAAGGGCTCACTGTGCAGGAATATAGAAAGCTATTGGTGAGTAATATTAGGCAAGAATTTGAACATAATTTGTCCCAACAAATTTATTTAAGCGAAGATGCTTGGAAGTTGGTTGTGAATTCTAAATCTGCAACAGTTGGGATAATTAACAATGTAGCTGGTGAAATGGATCCCAAAGCGGATGGCTTTCAATTGAGCAAAACACTCTTGAACAAGGCGATGGAAATGGAAACCTTCCCAACCAAAAAAGCACTTATATTCTTAAAAGGAGAGGTGAGAAGGGATTTTTAATTTCAATAAAATAGCCATTGTTATCGATTTGATTTTTTACAGTGGATCATTTATTTAAATTAGCCTAACCCAAATAAGCTTTTGTCGTTGAAACTCTCCAGCATTATCTATCAGATTACAATATTTATATATGTAATCTCCTTCTCCATTCCCTGTTATTCCCAGCATGTTTATGATTTCAATAATTATGAAGGATTGCGAAGCGAAGGACCAATTCCTTCTGATTTTCTTACAAGTTGGAGCGAAAAGGCGAAAGTAAAATTTGACAAGTCCTTAAAAGGAAATGAAGATGAGGGTGAAAAGGAAAAGTTAGAACAATTCTGGGTGGCAAGCCATTATATTCTCCGGGACATGTTAAGCAATGGAACAGTAAGCTTTGGCGACCCTGTTACAAACTACCTCAATAAAATAAAAGACATCATTTTAGCCGATGATCCAAAATTGGCCAAGGAGATTCGAATTTACACCATGAAATCTCCAATTGTAAATGCCTTTTGTACTTTCGATGGGATTATTTTTGTCAATACTGGTTTAATTGCACGTGTGAAAACAGAAGCAGAATTAGCTTTTGTAATTAGCCACGAAATTTGTCATTTTACCGAATCACATTCCCTAGAAAATTATTATCAAAGGTTAAGAATGTTGGAGGATGAAGATGAGTTTGAGGATTTATCTAGAATTGAAAAAGTAAATTTTTTAATTAAAAGGAGTAAGAATGATGAATTTGAAGCCGATGAACAAGGGTTAAATCTTTTTTTAAATTCCAATTATTCTTTAAATGGGGTAGATGGAACCCTTGATTTTTTGCAAGGCAGTTATTTGCCTTTTGTAGAAAATGAAATTTCACGCCAATTCCTAAGCACCCCAAAATTCAGCCTTCCGGATGTGTTTTTTCTCGATAGTTTGAAACCCATTTCCTTTGAGGAGGATTATTTTGATGAAACGCACTCCCATCCTAATATTCACAAAAGGAGAACAGCCTTGGATGAATTGATGAAAATCAAATCCCCAAAAGGGGATAGAAAAAGATTTATACAAAGTGAAAATTTATTTAACGAAATAAAAATCCTATCCAGGTTCGAATCTGTAAGACAGGAGGTGAAAAATGGATTTTACGGAGATGCAATTTATCATATCGAATATCTAAAAAAGGAATATCCTAAAAGTAAATTTTTGGATATGTCCATGGCCAAATCCCTTTATGGTTTGGCATGTTATAAGGCTATTAATAAATATAAAGCCGTAGCAAGATCTTTTAATAAACAGGAAGGTGAATCACAACAATTGCATTATGTTTTGCGCCAGTTCAATAGAAAACAATTAGTATCCTTGGTGTTATACCATATCCTAGAAATGCAAAAAAAGTATCCTGAGGAAAAGGCACTTCAGGTTTATATTGATCAACTTACGATGCACATGTTGGTTCATTGCGGACTAAAAGTCGAAGATTTTGAATTGGAAAATTCTAAACTCAAAGATTTTGACAAACCCTCAACGGATTTTAAAAGCGACCGAGCCTTTTTAAGAGCCAAACAAAGACATTATAAAGACTTCTATAAATACTTACTCCAAGATCAATATAGGTCCAATTGGTTAAAGGAGAATTTGGAAAAGCATCAATATGTTGTGGACAGTATTGCCAGTGAACAAACCATGGCTGCAAAACAGAAAAAAAGACGGGCAAAAGCAAAAAGAAAAGTTTTAAAGAATAAAGGTACAGGGCTAAATATTTCCAAACTCCTCATTTTGGATCCAAGATACATTGCCATAGGTAATGAAGATATGGATGACTATGACAAGGCAGTTGAATTGGAGGCTGGACTGAAGAAAAAGGTTTTGGCCATTTCCGCTCAAGAAGGGGTAAATGCCCTGCCTCTTTATACCGCCCAAATGGGAGCAGAGGATGTGAAAAAGTACAATGATTTTGCTGAGCTTAAAGTAGTTATGGCTGAGGCCAGAACATTTTATAGGCTTCATTTAAAACCGCCTAGTTTAGACAATCTTATTGACCTACAAAAGGATTTATCTATTCGCTATGTGTGTATGGTTGGAGGAGTTATTTTAATTGAGGAGCATGAATCTTGGTACTTCATTTCAATTTATGATTTACAACAAGGAAAAATGGTTTATCAACGAAAGGAAGATCTTAACCGAAAAATTTCATTGGAAGAATTAGAGGAAGAATTTAGATTAGATATACAAAGACTTAAGAATTAATTAAACCAAATTTTTAATAAAATATACCATGAACAAACTTGTAATTTTCGCCTTTTTTACTCTTGTTTTTGTAAAAGCCCGAGCCCAAGATTTCGAAGTTACCTGGGGGCCTAGTCTGGAATCTGGGTCAAAATATTCCGATCCTAAAATTCTTGGTGAGGACGATAATTTCCTTTATGCTGTCGATTTCATTAACCAAAGGAAGGTGGATTTTATATTGGAACGTATCCATAAAAAGACCTTAAAAAGAGAATTAATAAATGACTTGGAAATGCCTGGAGGAGAGGAGTTTTACTTCACGTATGAAGGGATGGATTTTTTAAATGGAAATTTTGTTTTGTTTGCATCTACCTATGACAAAGAGCAGAATAATAGCCTATTAAAGTCATTTACAATTGATGCTGAATCTGGAAAATATATTGATAATCAATTATTATTTGAAAATGAGGTTGAGAAAGAAAATCGAAAAGGCCTGTACAGAATGTATAAATCCGAATTTGGAGAAATGAGAATGTTTCATTACTTGACCTATTATAAGAAGCAAAAAAAGACAAAGGAGGTTTTTCTTTTGTTAAATGGAGATTTGGAAAAGGTATTGGATAAAACCCTATTTCATGAAAAGTATTCTAATAATGCGGCTTACAATTATTTGTTAGATGATGAAGGATCCATATATTTTAAAAGAAAAAATAATATTGTGGTTTATGATGCCAATCTAGAGTATGAAGAATGGTCCCAGGAAATTGACCTGAAAGAAGGAGAGTTGGGTGCATATTTAGCGGATTTTACATTCAGGATAAATGCCGATAATTCGTTGATCCTTACAGGTTCCTATTATACTGTAGATGGAAAAAATACGGATGAAAACAAAAGTTACTGGGAACGTATGGAAGGTGATACTCAGGTTGAAGGAATGTTTTACATGGAAATTGATGGCATAAGTAAAGAAACACGTTTGGTTAAGTTAAGTAGGTTTAAAACGGAATTTATCGATCAGTTTAGAACCGAAAGGGACATAAAAAAAGGAAGGGCTGCAGAGATTAATGAAATTCCAACCCGTGCTCGCACTATTTATAAAAAAGATGGTGGGCTCATATTGGTTACCGAAAACTACAGTTCTATTCGGTATTTTGATGACAAAGGTAAGTTGGACGGAGAAGATTTCTACTATTCGGATTTATTAATATTTAATTTTTCAACTGAAGGTCAATTGTTATGGGCAACTCGGATTCCCAAAAATCAAAAATTCTATTGGAGCAGTTGGAGAAGTTTACCTTCCAATTGGTGCAAAAAGATCTTCTATTGGAAAAGTTCAGTTAAAGGTTCAAGGTAGTTTACGCGAACTTGAGGCAATCACAGATAGTGAAGTAGAGCTGAAAACGTCTACCATTATTAAAGTCAAAGAAGTAGTAAGTTCGGAACTTCTTCTTGTAGAAAAATTATCATCTTAAAAATAAATTAACAATGCATAGCCTTTTAATCATTGCTCAGGCAGGAGTAACACCAGTTTATTTAATTGGAGCTGTAATCCTAATCTTTTTTGTCTTCATTTTCTCAATGTTCAGAAGGTACAAGCGTTGTCCTTCGGATCAAATTCTTGTTGTTTATGGAAAGACCGGGGGAGAATCTTCTGCAAAATGTATCCATGGAGGAGCCGCCTTTATAT